>JANWHK010000151.1 GCA_025450395.1 Bacteroidia bacterium | reverse complement strand
TTGGTGATATTGAGTTCCTCGAATGTCATGGTTAAAAACTTCTATTCTTACCCACCCAGTCGGTAATGTAATCAGCTATCTCGGTTGTTGGTGTTCCCGGCGGGAAAAGCCTGGCCACGCCTTGCTGGTTGAGCGTCAGCATATCATCATCGGGAATGATGCCGCCACCAATCAACAATACATCGTTTAATTCCTTAAGTTTCATTAAATCGATAACTTTGGGAAATACCGTATTGTGCGCGCCCGACAAAATGCTAACCCCGATAACGTCCACATCTTCCTGTAAAGCCGCATTGACTACCATCTCAGGTGTCTGCCTCAGCCCCGTGTAAATCACCTCCATACCTGCATCGCGCAGGGCTGTGGCAATGACCTTGGCTCCCCTGTCGTGCCCGTCCAGACCGACTTTGGCAATCAATACCCTGATGGGCCTTTTCTGTGTCGTCATTATTTGATGCGTTTTAATTTCATGGCTTTCCTTTTCTTCAGGTGTTTCTCACAGTATTTGCGAAAAGACTCATTTTCCATTGTAAAACTCCCGTTTCTCTTTCCGGAGGCCTTGAGGTATTTTCCTAATTTCTTTTGGGTCCTGCCCAGGCTCAGTGTATAGATATACAAATGTTTACCATCATATTCAAAAGGATATATATACCAGTGCGACTGACCCGCGCTGTCCCTTTCACTGACATTCAGGAAATAAAAATCCCCTAAATGACTCAGGGAATTATTGGTGTCAGAAAGGTCGATGATCTTGTCCATGATTTCATCATTCATTTTGGCCCCTTCTTCATTGATGACAATATAGTTGGTATCCCTAACGCCATCATGTTTTTCAATCGACTGGTAAGTGCCATGGAGTTCCTTGGGATAAGATTTTAATTGCACACCCGGTCGCGATGAAAAAGTCGCAAGTTGGCAACTGCTCAAAGCCACCACAGAACATAAAAAAATAAATAGCCTGTTCATTCTCATAATTTATGCTGTAATTGAAATAGTCTTCACGGCTGTTTTTATCCTGCCGGCACTCTCTGTTACACCCAATAATTTGAGCATATCGAACAATGGCGGTCCACCGGCTTCACCACTCAGCACCACACGAAGCGGCTGCATCAGGCTGCCGGGGTTCACCCCCATTTCCTCTGCCATGGATTTAAGTTTCTGTTCTATCTCGCCGGCCGAAAGTGCTTCCATGCCCGGCAATGCATCTGCAAAACGACCGAGTAAACCCGCCACTTGCGCATTCCATTTTTTGGTTATCACTTGCTCGTCATATTTTGTTGGCGCGTTGAAAAAATACAGGCATTTATCCGCAATCTCACTTTTGAAAGTCACTTTTTCCTTTATCAATGCAACCACCTTCACCAGGTATTCCATGTTGGTGTCTATACCTTTTGCAAGAATACCCGGCATGATATCTTCGGCAATTTCATGGTTATCCTTCAGCATCAGGTGCTGGTGATTGAACCACTTGGCTTTTTCAGGGTCGAACTTAGCGCCGTTCTTGCTTATCTTTTCAATGCTGAACAGTTCTATAAGTTCATTAATGTTAAATATCTCACGGTTGTCGGAAGTGTGCCAGCCAAGCAATGCCAGCATGTTCACAACACCTTCGGGTTCATATCCCTTTTCGCGGTATCCACTGCTGATATCACCGGTGGCAGGATCCGTCCATTCAAGCGGAAACACCGGGAATCCCAGCCTGTCACCATCCCTTTTGCTCAATTTTCCGTTGCCATCGGGTTTTAATATCAACGGCAAATGCGCAAACTTTGGCATTACGTCCTCCCATCCAAAAAACTTATATAACATCACATGCAGCGGCGCTGACGGCAACCACTCCTCACCTCTTATTACATGTGTAATTTTCATCGTATAATCATCCACTACATTGGCCAGGTGATAGGTCGGCATGCCATCACTCTTGAACAATACCTTATCATCCATGGCAGCGGTCTGCACCACCACCCAACCGCGTATCAGGTCGTGGAAACGCACTTCCTCCTTGCGGGGCAACTTGATCCGTATCACATAATTTTCACCCGCTTCCAGCCTGGCTTTTACATCATCCTCAGATAAAGTCAGGGAATTTTTCATGCTCATCCTGCTCGCAGCATCGTATTGCGGAGGCATACCGCCGGCTTTCAGCTTTTCGCGCATCACATCCAAATCTTCAGTCGTATCAAACGCGTAATATGCATGACCCGCATCCAGGAGCTTATCGGCGTATTGCCTGTACATGTCCTTGCGGTCACTCTGCCTGTAGGGTGCGTAAGGTCCACCCACATGTGTTCCTTCGTCAAAAGTAATCCCGACCCAACTCAGCGAATCAATGATATATTGTTCAGCCCCGGGCACAAAACGACCCTGGTCGGTATCTTCCACCCTCAGTATCATATCCCCTCCCTGTTGTTTGGCAAACAAATAGTTGAACAGGGCCGTACGCACACCGCCTATATGCAGCGGACCCGTAGGGCTTGGGGCAAATCTCACTCTTACTTTCGACATCAGGCTGCAAAAATAAGAAATATTCGTTAATAGTACGGCTTATTTGTTCTGGTTTACTTCCACCAGTCATCGGGGCGCGGGTTCTACTTGCTTAATAATATTCAATAACCCTGGTGGTTAAGGATAGAATATTTTTGTGCTTATCCATTGTGGTTCTGTTGATCCAGTTGCCCACATGGTCATAAGGCGGTGTTTTTGGGAACTTGCGAAAAATATTATCATAATACGTCATCCGGGTTAAACTTTCAATATCGCTTGTACTGGTATCTGGTTCATTTGTCTGAGGAACCATGGACGCATAATTCATTTCCTGCTCGCCATATTGGTATTGCATGGAATAAGTCACGCTTCCATCGGCGTTCAGGCATTTTTCGACATCGGGATTTCCTTTTTCGTCATAAATGTAAGTATAGGTATAATAGTCTGACCTGGCTTCATTTCTGGCCTTTTCAGAACCTGAACCCCAGGTCTTGTTGGCATCATAACCTTCCGCATTTTTATCGATTTGCAAACCCCTGAGCCTGATGAATTTCTTTTCGGCCAATTGCCCTTTATCATTATACTTGTATTGTACGAACAGATTCAGTTTACCCAGCTTGTCGAATTGCTTTTCTTCCAGCATCCGCCCGCTTTCATCATATTCAATTCCCGTCCTTTGGCTGGCACCATTTTCAAGTACGGTAGTCTTTAATGCCTGGCCGTTTTCATCATACCTGTATTCAAAGGTTTGCATGGCATCTCCATCAATTGTGAAATTTTGATCCTGCGTCTTGCGTCCCTTTTGATCATACATTGAAAAGGTTTTTTTAACTAATTGGTCGTTCCTGTAAACAAGTTCCGACATTAGGTTACCGTTGATATCGAAATTCCAGACAGTCTTGACTATTGTTGAATTGTCATCCTTGTTACTTGTAAACTCCGTCAGGGTTTTCACCTTGCCTTTGAGGTTCATGTTTGCAAGGTCCGTATGCTTAATCTTTGGAGATGAACACGCTCCCAGAATTACAATCAAAAATACAATGCATGAATTTTTCATATTTCAATTATTTACTACAATGTTAATCCATAAAATTATGATTTCCTAATGCTGATTTTGGATGGTTCCCCAATTGTAATTTGCAAATCGTTAATAAACATCATTTGTGGGAATCGATGGGCAGAAAATTTTCTGCCCCTACGCGCCCTGAATCAAATTGTAATTTGTAATTTGTAATTTGTAAATGGTATTTATCTTAGTTCCCGTCTGTTCCTATACCAACCCGACTGGTTCTGGGCATCTGTTTGTCCCTTTGCCGGTCCGGTTGTTTGGTTGGAAAAGATATATGAACCAATGATTGATAAAGCTTCTTCCAAATTATTGTCAAAAGGCGTTGCCAGGTATTCAGGTTTGAAGTATTTCTCAATGAATCCTGTGTCGAAATTCCCTTTTATAAAGTGTTCGTTTTCCATGACCCAATGACCGAAATGCAAGGTATTTGCAACACCAGAAATGCGATACTCGGTAATCGCGCGTTTCATTTTTTCTATTGCATTTTCGCGGGTATCAGCCCAAACGATCAGCTTGGCTATCATGTTGTCGTAATAGATCGGTATGGCCATGCCTTCTTCCATACAATCATCTACCCTGATACCGGGACCTTGTGGAACCCTGTAAGTTGTCAGTGTACCAATATCGGGCAGGAAATTATTCATCGGATCTTCCGCACATACCCTTAATTCCATGGCATGTCCGTTGATCTTCAGGTCATCCTGTGTGAAACTGAGGGTATGCCCTTCCGCAACCCGTATCTGTTCCTTCACGAGGTCAAGTCCTGTGATGAGTTCCGTCACAGGGTGTTCTACCTGCAAACGGGTATTCATTTCCAGGAAGTAAAAATTCAGTTTTTCATCCAGCAGAAACTCGACCGTTCCGGCTCCGCTATATTTTGCTGCTTTGGCCACATTGACTGCTGCCTCACCCATTTGCTTCCGCAATTCAGGTGTCAGTACTGCGCTGGGCGCCTCTTCCACAAGCTTCTGGTGCCTGCGCTGAATGCTGCAGTCACGCTCAAAAAGATAACATACATTTCCATGATTATCGGCCATCAGCTGTATCTCGATATGCCTCGGCGATGCTACATATTTCTCGATAAACACTGCATCATCACCGAATGAACTCAGGGCCTCACTCTGCGCCATGTGCATCTGCGATTCAAATTCCTCTAAATTGTTCACAATACGCATGCCTTTTCCTCCTCCGCCGGCGCTCGCTTTTATCAATACCGGAAAACCTATTTTATCAGCCACTTTTTTGGCATCTTCTATATCTGTTATCGCTTCCTTTAAACCCGGTACCAGGGGAACGCCAAATTTTTCAACGGCCTGTTTGCTGGCAATCTTGCTGCCCATCAGGTCCATGCTGTATGCACTGGGACCAATAAAGATAATATTGGCGGCGGCAAGCTGTGTTGCAAATTCCGAGCGTTCACTCAGGAAACCGTATCCTGGATGAACCGCATCCACCTGGTGGGTCTTGCAAATCTCAATGATCTTGTCGACCAGTAAATAACTTTCCCTCGATGGCGGCGGTCCTAAATGATATGCTTCATCCGCATACCTGACATGCAGGGCATTCCTGTCCGCATCACTGTAAACCGCCACGGTCCTTATACCCATTTCCCTACAGGTGCGCATCACGCGGATGGCAATTTCCCCGCGGTTGGCAACCAATATTTTCTTGATTTTATTCATAACATTAGGATCACGCAAACCTACATATTTTTTTTCAATTATATCAACATCATACATTCCCAACATCGTACATCACATCGTATGTCGTATGTCGTA
>JANWHK010000150.1 GCA_025450395.1 Bacteroidia bacterium | reverse complement strand
TATCATATTCGCACCACATCAGGCCTTGTATCTATAAAAAATGGCATAAAAAAAAGGCGGGTTCTAAAACCCGCCTTTTTATTTGTTATATCAAAAATTAGTAAGTTAACTTGAAGTCAACCCTCCTGTTTTTCGCCTTGCCTTTTTTGGTCTTGTTATCAGCAACCGGTTGGGTGTCGCCGTAACCTGTAGCGGTCAACCTTGCAGGATCAATGCCTTTGCTTATCAGGTAAGCCCTAACAGCGTCAGCGCGTTTCTGTGACAACTCACGGTTCATCTGAGGGTCACCAACATTGTCGGTATGTCCATCAATGGCAACCATGGCTTCAGGATATTCATTCAATATCTTCACCAAAGCATCCAGGTCATCAAATGACTCAGGGAGTATCCTGTCGCTACCGGTTTCAAAGTTGATACCTTTGGCAGCCAGGGCTATCCTTGTAATAACTTCCTGTTTGATCTCAGGGCAGCCTTTATTAGTGGCCGGTCCTGCTACTTTAGGACAAACGTCTTTGTGGTCATATACACCGTCACCATCTGAATCAGGACAACCTTCTCCTTCAACTGTTCCGGGAACAGTCACACATTTGTCTTTCCTGTCTTCTATACCGTCACCGTCTGTATCAGGGCAACCGTTGAATTCTTTTAATCCTTTCACAGTTGGGCACTGGTCTTCGAGATCAATAATGCCATCACCATCTGTATCAGGGCAACCGTTGAACTCAATAGGACCTGCCTTTTCCGGACAACGGTCTTTGCTGTCGATAATGCCGTCATTATCCGTATCAGGGCAGCCGTTGAACTTGCGAGGGCCAAATTTGTATGGACATGAATCCTGGTAATCAGGTATGGTATCAAGGTCAGAGTCTTTTGGACAACCTTCATCATTAACAGGTAGTTCCCAAGGCTGTGTTTTCGGACATTTATCGAGGTTATTTGGAACACCATCCTTATCTTTATCCTTGATTTTAGGACCGCCTTCACCCAAAGCTTCTCCATAAGGTATGTTAAAGAATATTCCAAGGGAATGGTATGCAAACATGTCATTATTCTTGTTCCTTGTATGCGTAAGGTAAGAATATGGTTCGCCATCCCAGATGTCATTAAAGGTATAGTTAAACATGGACTGTACGCGGAGACCCACTTTCTCGCTGAAACTCCACTGGAACCCGAAACCGCCGGCAAGGTTACCCGCCGCACCGGTGTATGAATTGGGATCCTTGCTTACAGTGCTATGTAAATAAACACCACCAAGGCCCAACATTACGTATGGGGTAAAAGCTTTATCCTTTAAGAATTTGAATCTTAAACCTCCGTTCACTGTTGCAACATTGGTATGGAAAAACTGGTCCTTTTCTTCAAGCTTTTCAGGGTAATCATGCGTAGTGAAAAAACCTACATCACCACCGGAACCAAAAAACGCCAGGTCAACATTTGGGGTCAGGTAATAACTCAATGAAAATCCTATTCCTTGATAATTTGGTTTTCTTGAAAAATATAAAGCAGAACCCAGGTCGCCTTGATATTCATTAATTCCGCCGTTAATTTCAATGCCAAGTCTACGATCTGCCGATTGCGAAAAGGCCTGATACACAGACAATAATGCAATGATGGTAATTAGTAATTTTTTCTTTATCATAAGCTGCGTTTTATTAATAATTTGTTGATATAACCCGACAAATATATAAAAAGGTTTCGCTTTGTAAAGAATTTTTTTAAAAAAAATTAATTTTTTATATCTAATTGGTTACCATTACGTATGACCTGGTAGTGTTTCAGCCCGAAAACGGCAGGACCATTAAAAACCTCTCCGTCCATCAGAAACTTGGAATCGCAGCATTTCTGGAATCCCGAGCCGGTAGTCTGGCCACACCTGAATATCAAGACAGAGCTGTCCACCTCAATTTTAGAGCAGGCGTTGCCTGGCTGGTAACTGCAATTCCTGTCAAATGCATAAAAGTTGTCATCTGTATGGTGGACTATCACTACACCTTTTACGCCTCCCGGCTCATAAACATGTGTTCCCATGGATTGGAGATGTGAATACAGGGGTAATGACATATTAATAGTGATACTTACAGGAATATCCTGAATTGGATCATTATTGACGCTTTTGCTCTTTTTGCATGAAAAGGCTAAAATGGCGGCAGTCAGTATAAGAATTGTTTTATTCATAGGTATAAAATCCTTCATTTGTTTTTTTTCCGTGTAAACCGGCATCCACTTTTTGTTTCTGTATCCTGCTGGGTTTAAACCTGGGCTCAAAGTTAAATAATTGGTATTGGCTTTCCGTTACAGAATAATTGGTGTCAACACCTATAAGGTCCATCAGCCTGAAAGGACCCATCTTAAAGCCCGATGATTCCATGATACGGTCAATGGTCTTGAAATCCGCCACCTGCTCTTCCAGTATTTTCAGTGACTCAACATAAAACAATCTTGCGACCCTGTTGACGATGAATCCCGGGGAGTCAGCAGCAATGACAGGCTCTTTTTTCAGGGATAAGACAAAATTATAAACCATTTCCACAATTCCGGGATCGGTCTTGGCTCCTTTTATGACCTCCACCAGTTTCATGATATGGGCGGGATTGAAGAAATGAATACCAACAACATTCTGTGGAAGGGATACTTTGGCAGCTATCTGTGTGATGGGTATTGAAGATGTATTGGTGGCGTATATCGTGTTCTCGCCATTCAGGTCCATGAGTTGCTGGAACAGCTGTACCTTGGGTTCAGTCTTTTCAATGATGGCCTCAATCACCAGGTCTGCCTTCAGCTCATTGGCAAGTCCGGTAAAGGTTATATTGGCAAGCGCCTGTTCATTGGATTGCTGGTCCAGCTTACCCATCGAAACAAGTTTCTGAAGTGAAGCGACAATCGATTGCCTGGCTGTTTCAAGCATCTTCGGCTGTATATCGAACAGGTATACCTTATAGCCTGCCTGTGCACATACCTGTGCAATACCTGCTCCCATGGTGCCTGCACCTGCGATAACCACTGTCCTTATGTCAATCTTTTTATTCATTGATGCACGCTTATTTTTTAGCCAGCCAGATTTCCGGGTTCTGTTTATCCTGGTTATACCAGATCTCAAAATGTATTTCGGTTGCTCCGTCTTCATCTTCAGCAATTGTTCCGATTACCTGCTTTAACACGACTTGCTGTCCCTGGGAAACCACTACATCCCTGAGTTTGGAATACACTGTATAATATTCACCATGGTTGACCAATACGGCCTTGCCCATTCCGGGAATAGATATAATGGCAGTAACAGTACCTTTATGTATGCACCTTGCAGTGGATCCGGAATTGGTCTGTATGTCGACGCCATTGTTCTGTATCATCACCTGGTCGAGCTTTGCGTGGGTGTGTGTACCGAATCGTTCGCTGATAAAGCCTTTCTCAACAGGCCATGGCAATTTACCCCTGTTGGCGGCAAAATTATCAGAGAGCTGCTTGACTTCAGGTGTTACTGTTGGTATCTTGGAATCAGGTTTGGCCGCTTCACCCGGCTTTTTGTTTTTTTCAGTGGGTTGAGCAGTCTTGCCTTTTTTGGCAGCTTCTTCGGCCGCTTTTTTGCGAGCGGCCGCCATTTCCTTCGCAATGATATTGTTGATCTGTGCGTTTAAATTTTCCTTGGCTTTTTTTTGTTTTTCGAGGCTGGCCTTCAGTTCGGCTTCTTTACCGGTCAATGCAAGGACGACCTTGTTCTTTTCCTTTTTATCTGTTTCCAGTTCCTTTACCTCCTTTTGCTTGTTTTTGGCCAGCTTTTCCTTGGATTCCTTTAAACCCAGCAATTCCTTCAGCTTATTCTCAAGTAAATTTTTCTTTTCTTCCACCTTCACAAGGAATTTCTCCTGGGCATCCGCAAGGTACTTGCTGAACCGTATGCGCTGGAACAGTTGGTTGAATGATTTCGCGGCGAATAGATACAGGGCATTATTATATACCTTTTTGCTCTTATACGACTGCACTATGGCACTTGCATAGTTTTTCTTTTCTTTATCCAGTTGTGAATTCAGGCTGTCTATTTCGGTCTTCTTAAGTTCAACATCATGGTTCACGTACACGATTTCGGTGTTGATGGTATTGATAAGCTCCTCCCTGGTCTCTATCAGCCTGCTGATGGTCACAATTTCCTTCAGGCTCTTTTGTTTTTTATTCTTGGTTTCCTTTAATATCTTTTTGGTCAGCGCAATTTGTTCCTCAGTTTTTTTACGCTGCTTCTCAAGCTCCTTTCTGGAGGTCTGCGACGGTAACTGGTTAAAGACCATTACGCAGGCCATCAGTATGGCAAAATGTTTATTGAGCCTTTTCATAGGATGATGGTATAGTGAATGGAAAGGTTACGACAGTCTCAAAGTCCGTATCCTGGAATTTCATGTCTATATATATCAGTTTATTCCCGTTGCTGGCGGTCAGGTATGTTGTCAATGGGAAATTATGCCCGTTCACTACGGAATAGTCCTGGTACCTGGCCATGGCATAATTACTGGTGGTCCTGTCATTAATTGCTGTGGTGTCAATCGTGTAGAACTGCTTGCCGTACTGGTGTGAAGTAATGAATTTTTCCTGTGGGTATTGAATGGAGATGCGCGCATCATTGTTCATGGCAATTTTATAGAGCTTTAATGCGTATACGGGTTGGCCGATGATTAAATTCTGTATCTGGCCGACAGTGAGTGGTACATCTGAAAATCCGGATATAGCCTCGTTTTTGTAAACCATGTATGTTTTTTCGAGTTTGTTCAGCACCACCATTGAATCTTTATTGATAAGCACCCTTGCAGCTTCAATCCCAAATAAACCGGCTGATATCCAAACCAGGGAATCTTTCAGCATGCGTATGTGCACATTAACATTTTTCTGGTCATCCCCGTTCCTGTAATCCACATCAATTTTAGAGGAAAAATATTGCCAGTCCTTTATTGTAAAACCCAAAAAATCCTCAGCATTGGCAGTCTTTATGATAGAGTCAACCGGGTTGACGATTGAAGGTGTAATGATCTTGTTTTTCCTGCTTTTACAGGCAGAAAGACCAACAAACAGTAATACTGCAATGATGAGGGATGTTTTATTCATAGAATTTCCTGTCATTGATCTTTTTATCGATGATATTGCTTTTAAAGCCCATTTCCCTTGCTTTTGTCCAATGACTGACAGCGTCTTCTGTTTTGTTTAAAAAGTACTTGACATTGCCAATCTGATCATATAACTCTTTTTCATTACTGTTTATTGCAAGGGCGGCCTCATATGCTTTTTCGGCTGACTGGTAATTCTTCAGTTTAAAAAAAGCGAACCCTTCCTGCACGAACAACTGGTATTTGGCTTCATTGTCGAGTGCAAAGCTTTTTCCTGACAGGCAATAGTCCAGGGCTTTCTGGTATTCCTTTAACTGGTTATAACCTTTTGCGGCCATAGCGTATAATGCAGCCACGTTCGGGTAATATTCAAGGGCCTTTTCACTTACTGAAACAAGATTTTTGGCCAGGCCCAGCTTTTCGGAACATGTGATGGCACCCATCCAGGCGTCAAACAGGTTGGGGTTCAATGTATAGGCCTTCTGGTAATTGTCAAGGGCTGCAGCCGCATTTCCATTTTGTTCAAAGAACCTGGCGGCGGTCAATACTGCATTTGCATTTTCAGGGTATAGTTTTGCAAGTTCAACAGCTGCGATATTGGTGAAATACCTTGCGGCGGTATCTGTTTTTGCCTCATTGTTTAATTCAATACAGGTGCTGATCTTGGATTCAAAGCTGGTATTGACATCCGCAAAAGCCTGTTTCAAATAGCTGCCGGCCCTGGCGAAATCATTTTTCTTGCGGTATGACTTATACAATGCGTAATTGATCTTCCAATTGTTTGGATTAATTTCAATAGCCTTTTCAAAATTGATATTGGCATTGATCTCATCATTCTGTTCGAGGTAGAGATTGGCATCATCAATAAAATACTGGTATTTACCTGGGGATGCTTTTTTTATCTGTTCATAAACAAGATGGGCCGACTTGTAATCCTTCTGTAATTTATACAATTCAATAAGTTTTAAGGAAATGCTTAATTTATAACCGGTGGCAGCCTGATAGGCGTTCCACAATGCAATCCTTTTAGGTGTTTCTCCTTTCCGTTCGTATAAATAATCAAGTTCCTTGACTATCTGTTCATCCTTTTTATTCTCGTCATAGATCTTGCTCAAGACCTCTATGGCCTGGTCGACATGGCTGTTCTGCCGTAATTTCATGGCATACCAAAGGGCATAATACTTATTCTTTGGAGCATATTCATAAGCTTTCATGGCGTATTGTAATGACATGTCCTTGTCATTGTTTTTTTCGTACACCTTGCTCATCTCATAATACACCGAAGCCTCCTCGGGTTTTAAATCCTTGCACTTGTTGAATAATTTCAGTGCTACATCGTAGTTTCCGGTGTTGGCATGTGTACAGGCATCGATAAAATAATTATCAAACTGGTTTGCGGACTCAGGATTGCCCATGGCAGCTGCCGCATTTTTTTTCGCTTTACATCCCCATAAAGCCATTAAACAGGTCAGGGCCAGCAAAATAAACGGGATATGGGCCTTGATTTTCAAGAAATAGTTTAACTTAATGAACTGTAATCACCAATGCTGAATTCATGTGCCTCACCATTGATGGTTACAAAATTACCAATCATGCTGTTTGAGAAACTGGCATTGTCGATAACGCAATTCTTTTGCACTATACTATTTGAAATCGTACTGTTTTTAACAACAGAACCTTTTCCTATGCTCACATGCGGGCCAATGGTTGAATTTTCGAGGATCACATCCTTGTCGATAAAACAAGGCTCAATGATCTTGGTGCCATGGTTGAAACGCGATGCTTCAAT
>JANWHK010000149.1 GCA_025450395.1 Bacteroidia bacterium | reverse complement strand
TCAATGTGATCGATCCTGTGGTCCATTACCTTGTGAATGAAAACCAATACAAGAAAATTGGGTTGATAGGTACCAAGCGAACAGTGAGCAGTGCTGTTTATAAAAAGAAGTTTGAAAAGGCAAATCCTGATATAACACTTAAGTCACTTGCAACGCCTTTGCTGGCTCCAATGGTTGAGGAAGGTTTTTTTAACAATAATATCTCCAGGACTGTGGTCCATTCTTATTTAAGCAACCCACACCTGTCAAATATCGAGGCGATTATACTGGCCTGCACCCATTATCCACTTATCATGAATGAGATAAGCTCCTTTTATAAGGGCAAGGTAAAGATCATTAATTCTGCAGAAATCGTTTCATCGGCGGTAGAAGAATTCCTTAAGGATAAAGGCTTGCTGAACAAACAAAAAAAATCGCCAAAGCACCGTTTTTATGTTTCGGATTATACCGAGTCATTTGAAGAAGCGGCAAAGATCTTTTTCGGCGGCAAGATCAGGCTGAAGGAAAAGAACCTTTGGTAAAATTTACGATATACGACATACGACATACGATTGGATGTACGATGTGTGGGAAATATGAGTTATGAATGATGAATTATGAGTGAGAGAACCATTAACGTTTCCTCCTTCTTTTACCCTAGTCCAACATCCTATACCCTATACCTTAGCCCCTTTCCCCACCGATTACCGATTACTGATCACCGATCACCTGTTCCCACTGGTTCTCACCGGTTCCCACTGGATTTTACCGGTTCTCACCTGCCTTCACAATCTTCCTCGTAACCCTTGCATCTGTTGTTCTCAACTCGATAATATACTGACCATCCCTCAGTTTATGGATATCAATCGACTGGCTTGAGTCAATTTTTCCTGTAAGATGCACTTTGCCATTCAGGTCGTAGAGCTTATACGTTAAAATTGTGCCTGATGGTATGTTCTTGATTTCTATATATGCATCAGAAGGATTCGGATAAACCTGGATATCCTTTAAGACATTCAAAGGTTTGATTCCGACCACGTCATCAAGCAGGTCATCAATTGGATAGGTCATGATCGAGCGCGCGTGTGTCCCTGCAACCAGTGTTTTTTGACCTTCATGGATTACCAGGCTATAGACCGGGCAGATGGGCATGCCTGTTCCCACTTTGTCCCAGCTTAACCCATTGTCGAGACTTCCATAAACACCGCCATCGGTAGCGACAAATATGATGCTGTCATTCCCTTTCACCGGCAGCAGGTCATTGACAGGCCAGTTCGGCAGGTTTCCCGAAATATCCTTCCATGTATTGCCTTTGTTTGTACTCTTGAATACATGAGGTATAAGTTCGTTGTATTTATAACCTGTGAATGTGACATAGAGGATACTGTCATTATTAGGAGAGGTTTTCACGGAAGAGACATATCTCTTTGGCAGACCGGCATTGATACTGGTCCATTGGCCACCTTCATCCAGGGTTCTTTGCACGTTGCCGTCACTGGTGCCGACAAATAGTTCGCCTTGCCTGAAATATGACTCTGCCAGGGTTGAGATGTTATGGAACCTGGCTCCGAATATATTGCCATCTGTCAGGTCGCCACTGATGGGCGCCTTGAATGAAATGTCATCCTCATATTTAATGACCCGCTGGCTGCAATAATAAACAATTGATGAATTAAAATTGCTGAGCTTATAAGGTGTATCCCAGTTGAATCTTTCAAGGCTGTCCTCGTCATTGCCACTTGCATTTGTAATATTTTTCCAATCTCCCAAATCTGTATTGACCTGGTAAATTTTTCCATTCTGGGTAGAGTAGTACCTTATTTCAGGATAATCCGCGTTGAAGGCCGGCATAAATCCATCTCCGCCCCAATGCCTTGTCCAGCCATTGATGTCTGCATCATTCCCTGAAGATGTGCCGTTGTCTTGTGCGCCACCATAATATACATTAGGCTCCCAGGGGTTGTAGGCAACCTTGTAAAACTGAGTTGCAGGGATATTCTCAATGTCTTCCCAATATACTGAATGATCATTACTTTGGTAAAGACCCCCGTCGGTAGCCAGTATCATCGTATCCTTGCTCAGGAATTTCAGATGGTGTTTGTCGGCGTGGACTTCATACGTAAACCATTCAGGGCAGGCCAATGACCATGTATCAATACCGTTGGTTTTATACATATCAACTCCAAGGAAATACAATTCATTTTCAACGAAGGGATTGACTTTTACATGACCGAAATACCAGCCAAAATCTCTTAATGCATCCTTGGGAATTCCGGTGGTGTTAAGCTGGGTCCATGAAGTGCCATTGTTAATGGTTTTGTAAATGCCCTTGAAGTTATAGCTGGTATCAACTATGGCCGCATAAATAATTGACAAGGTCCCTTTGTAGAAGATATCCAGGTTGATCCTGCACAAGCTGCCTCCGGGTAAACCATTGGTAAGGGTTTGCCAGTTTGTGCCTCCATCCGTTGTTTTATATATCCTGGCCCTGGGGCTGTTCAGTTTGCTTACCTGGTTGGTACGAATGCGCAGCATGCCAGAAGCGTATAGTGTCTCCGGATTATTCTTGTCAAGTATCAGGTCGATGATGCCCATTTCATCGCCAAGGGAAAGTACCCTTTTCCAGGAATTTCCACCGTTGACCGACTTGTAAAGTCCACGGCTGCTATCCTTGCGCATCACGAATCCCATGGTGGCGGCATAAATGATCTGGGGGTCCAGCGGGTGTATGATGATTTTTGATACGATACCGGTTTCTGTCAGGCCGATATTTGACCAGGTCTTGCCGGCGTCGGTACTTTTATAGACTCCATTACCGGTGAATGCAGATCCTGAAAGTACAGGGTCTCCCGTTCCGGCGTAAATAATATTTGAATTGGTACGGTCGATGCTTATACAACCAATGGAAAGGTAGGCATTGGTATCGAAGACAGGTATCCAGTTGGTCCCTCCATCCGAAGTTTTAAATATGCCGCCACAGGCGCTTCCTCCAAAGATTATCTTGTGGTTGTTGGGATCGATCTCAATGCAATTGAACCGTCCGCCTATATTGCCAGGCCCCTGTAAAGTCCAGGTCTTGTTGAAATTTCCACTTCTTTTAAGGTTGGCAGACCTAGCATGGTCCAATACCTGCCTGAACCCTGCAATATCCGTCTTGAATTCCGGGTAATTCCTGCACATCTCAAAGAAATCATAAGGGGCCATTTTTCTCATGTTTTCAGCAGGTTTCTTCTTGCTTATGCAGGCCGCACAAAGCGCGATAAGACATAAACCGGAGATGAAATAAAATTTTGTCATTCGTAGATTATTTAAAACAAAGATAATGATAAAGAACATATATATTATTTCTATGATGATAACTTATAGATTTATTGACTTCTCCATATTTATTGATTAAGTTTGCAAAAAAATTGATATTATGTTTGATCTGGAAATGATAAAAACGGTTTACAGCCGTTTTCCGCAACGTGTAGAGGCCGCAAGAAAATTGCTTAACAAACCCCTGACTTTAACAGAGAAGATACTTTATTCCCATTTGACAGAAGGGGTACCTTCAAATGTCTATGAAAGAGGGGGCAGTTATGTGGATTTTACACCTGACAGGGTTGCCATGCAGGATGCAACGGCCCAGATGGCCCTGTTACAGTTCATGCAGGCGGGAAGACCTAAGGTTGCGGTGCCGAGTACTGTTCACTGTGATCACCTTATCAATGCAAAGATCGAGGCAAAAAAGGATCTTGAGTTTGCAAATGAGGAAAGCAGGGAGGTTTTTGATTTCCTTTCTTCTGTAAGCAACAAGTATGGCATAGGATTCTGGAAACCGGGTGCAGGGATCATTCACCAGGTGGTGCTTGAGAATTATGCATTCCCGGGAGGAATGATGATAGGAACGGATTCACATACCGTGAATGCGGGCGGTTTGGGCATGGTGGCGATTGGTGTTGGCGGAGCGGATGCATGTGACGTGATGGCCGGATTGCCATGGGAACTTAAATTTCCAAAACTGATAGGCGTGAAACTAACTGGCAAATTAAGCGGTTGGACATCTCCCAAAGATGTTATTTTAAAAGTTGCAGGTATACTGACAGTGAAAGGTGGTACAGGCGCCATTGTTGAATATTTTGGTGAGGGTGCTACATCCATGAGCTGTACCGGAAAGGGTACTATATGTAATATGGGTGCTGAAATAGGGGCTACTACCTCTACCTTTGGTTATGATGACAGCATGGAGCGTTACCTCAGGGCAACAGACAGGGCTGAAGTTGCCGATCTTGCAAATGGTATCAGGGAATATTTAACCGCCGATGCTGAATGTTATGCAGAGCCTGAGAAATATTTTGACCAGGTGATAGAGATTAATTTATCGGAACTTGAACCGCATATCAACGGACCATTTACGCCTGACCTTGCAACACCTATCAGCAAAATGAAGGAAGTGGCAGCAGCGAATGGCTGGCCTGTAAATATTGAAGTGGGACTTATAGGAAGTTGTACGAACAGCAGTTACGAGGATATTTCACGTGCTGCGAGCCTTGCCAGGCAGGTAGCCGACAAAGGGTTGAAGACCAAGGCTGAGTTTACAATCACTCCGGGCAGCGAGCAGGTAAGGTATACCATTGAAAGGGACGGATTTATCGATTCATTCCATAAGATTGGTGCCACGGTTTTTGCAAATGCCTGCGGACCATGTATAGGTATGTGGACCAGGATGGGTGCGGAAAAGAAAGAAAAAAACTCAATCATACACTCTTTCAACAGGAATTTTGCCGCGAGGCAGGATGGTAATCCAAATACACATGCGTTTGTTGCCAGCCCTGAAATCACGACAGCCATGGCAATTGCCGGCAGGCTGGATTTTAATCCGCTGACAGATACCTTGGTCAATGAGAAGGGAGAACATGTGATGTTGACTGAACCTACAGGTATGGAGCTTCCTCCAAGGGGTTTTGCCGTGGAAGACGCAGGATACCAATCCCCTGCTTTGGATGGTAGTGCTGTAAAGATAAACGTATCGCCTCAAAGCAACCGTTTACAGTTGCTTGAACCATTCCCTGCGTGGGAAGGTAAGGACCTGAGGGGACTGAGGTTATTGATAAAAGCCAAGGGCAAGTGTACGACAGACCATATCAGTATGGCAGGACCATGGTTAAAATTCCGTGGTCACCTTGACAATATCAGCAATAATATGCTGATAGGTGCACTTAATAATTTCAATGAAAAAACCAACCTGGTGAAGAACCAGCTAACAAGCGTTTATGATGAAGTGCCAAGGGTACAACGCGCTTATAAGGCGGCCGGAATAGGCACGGTGGTGGTAGGTGATGAAAATTATGGAGAAGGCTCATCCAGGGAACACGCTGCAATGGAGCCAAGGCATTTAGGGGTTAGGGTGGTGTTGACCAAGTCGTTTGCCAGGATACATGAAACCAACCTGAAAAAGCAAGGCATGCTGGCACTTACATTTGCTCATAAGGAAGATTATGACCTGATACTGGAAGATGACAGGATGGATTTGCTGGGATTGACCAATTTCAAGCCGGGCGTCCCATTAAGGCTGGTCTTGAATCATGCGAACGGAACTACTGATACAATTAATTGCAACCATACCTACAATGAACCACAGATAGAATGGTTTAAAGCAGGTGGGGCATTAAACATTATCAGGAGAAATATAAAGTAATCATAAGCCATTGGCAGCTATATGGTTATGGCTTGACACCAATGTTTTTGTTGCAAAAACTCAGATTGCTATCTTCAGGTAATTAACTGATTATAAGCAACTTGTTTAGTAGTCAGAGTGTCGCAAAAACAAATATGGACAATCAAGGTAAATTTTTAGAAAAAGTTTGGATTTTAAACTTTAATATGTATTTTTGCACTCCCAAAATAAAGGGACAGCAACATGGATTTAATAAAGTTTGTAGAACAGGAGTATTTAAAAACTGACCTGCCTGATTTTA
>JANWHK010000148.1 GCA_025450395.1 Bacteroidia bacterium | reverse complement strand
TTTTCTCCTCCAGCGTACGGATTTCCTTTTCAAGGTCTTCCAATTCCTTTTGCTCCTTGAAACTCAATTTCCTTTTTGCAGAAGTGCCGGTCTTTGCTTGTTCAACAGTTTTAGAAACAACGGCATCTTCCGTTTCCTCAGTTTCAACTTCTTCTTTGTAATCCGTGTAATTGCCGTAATAGTCCCTTACCTGGCCATTTTCCCCAAATACAAATAAGTGTTCAACGAGTTTATCCATAAAATAGCGGTCATGCGATACCAATAACAGGCATCCATCAAAATCTGTCAGGAATTCCTCGAGTACATTCAGTGTATCAATGTCCAGGTCATTGGTCGGTTCGTCGAGTATCAGGAAATTCGGGTTGCTCACAAGTACCTTTAGAAGCTGAAGGCGCCTGCGTTCACCACCACTGAGTTTTGCCACTGGTGTATGCTGGACCGAAGGCGGAAACAGGAACATATCGAGTAATTTAGAAACGGATACCTGCTCGCCGGTGCCAAGTGTCACATACTCCGCAATTTGTTTCACCTCTTCGATTATCCTGTTGTCGTTATTCAGGTTGTTGGTATGCTGGGTGTAATAACCGATTTTAAGGGTAGAGCCATGCACCACTTCACCGCTTGTAGGATTTAGCGACCTGGTCAGGATATCGAGTAATGTCGATTTACCGATGCCATTCCTTCCCACCAAACCTATACGGTCTTTTTTCTTGAATATATATGAAAAATCGCGCACCAGGTATTTTGAACCATACTGCATGGAAACATTGCTGGCTTCGATGATCTTATTGCCAAGCCTGGTAGATTGTATAGAAATATCTAGTTCTTTTTGTGACAAATTCTGTGAAGCCTTGTCCTTCAGTTCATAAAATGCTTCAATACGGCTTTTTGACTTGGTTCCCCTTGCTTTTGGCATGCGGCGCATCCATTCAAGTTCTTTCACCATCAGGTTCCTTGCCTTGCTTACCTCGGCTTCAAGAATGGCTTCCCTCAGGGATTTTTTTTCGAGAAAGTATGCGTAATTGCCGTGGTGTATATATAATTTCCCGCTTTCAAGTTCCAGTATTTGAGTCGATACATTGTCGAGGAAATAACGGTCGTGGGTGACCATGATCAGGGAGATCTGGTGCCCTCTTAATAAATGTTCCAGGAATTCGATTGCCTCCAGGTCCAGGTGATTTGTAGGCTCATCCAGCAACAAGACATCCGGTTGGCGTATCAGCAATTGTGCAAGCGCCACTCTTTTTTTCTGGCCTCCGCTAAGGTTTTTGTTTAGCTGGCTTAAATCATATATACCGAGTTTGCCCAAAATCTGTTGGGCTTTTTTCTCAAAATCCCAGGCTTCATAATGCTCCATTTTTTCAAGGAGGTCCTGCATTTTATCAGCCGGGTAGTCATGGTCTAAAATGGCCGATTCATAAGTTTTTACAATCTGAAGAACAGGGTTGTCATCACTGAAAATGCTTTGTTCTATTGTTTTACCTGGGTCCAGTTCAGGCTCTTGTGGAAGATAACCTATCGTAACAGTCCTGCCTGCCTTTACTTCCCCGCTATCGGGATTAATCATCCCGTTGATTGTTTTCAACAGTGTTGATTTGCCGGTACCATTGCTGCCCACCAATGCCAGTTTTTCGCCTTTATGTAAACCGAAACTTATATTTTTAAACAACCAACGTTCTGTAAATGCCTTGGAAATATTATCGGCAGAGATCAAATTCATAATTTCCGCAAAGGTAGAAAATAGCAGGCGAAATATGTTCAGAATTTTGAAATTTTGGGTTTGGACAATTTTAAGTCTTTGCTTTTGGACAATTTTAAGGCATTTTTGCAGGAACCATATGATTATATATAACCCAAAAGACTGGTGGAAACTGATACTTGGATTCCAGAAAAGCGATACCTTCAGGATTATGATGCCCGGCATCATCGCGATGGCGATCTATACAGGCATCATTGTCTATCTTGAAACGGAGGTTTTTCACCTGGGTTTCAAGAATACCACCACTATCCATTCACTGGTGGGGTTTGTGCTTTCGCTGTTATTGGTTTTCAGGACCAACACCGCATACGACCGCTGGTGGGAAGGCCGGAAAATGTGGGGTGGTTTCGTAAATAATTCAAGGAACCTTGCCTTCAAGTTAAATGTATTTGTTGAAGACTCTGCACTGAAGGAAAGGTTTAGGGTGATCATCTGCAATTATATCAGCGTATCCAGGGATCATTTACGCGACAGGGTGATAAAGGATGGAATGATGGCATGTGATAAATATTCGGTAGATGATTTTATGCGCGCCAACCATGTCCCTAACCATATAATGAAAATATTGCTCATCGAAATGAATGACCTGGTTAAAAACAAGACCATTTCATATGAACAGATGTTGCTAATGAATGAAGAGATCCGTTCGTTTTCAGACCTCCTGGGGTCCTGTGAAAGGATTAAAAAAACACCGATTCCCTATTCCTACAGTATTTTCCTGAAAAAGATCATCTTTATCTATATTGCCAGTATGCCTTTCGGGTTTGCCATGGAGTTTGAGTACTGGTCGATACTGATTGTCGCCCTGCTTTTTTATATTTTTGGCAGTATTGAATTGATAGCTGAGGAAATAGAAGACCCATTCGGCATAGATGACAATGACCTTCCGACTGACCAGATTACAGTCACTATCAGGGAGAACCTTGAAGAAATATTAAAATAACGATGAAGATTCTATTTCAATATTTAAAAGTTACTTTTTTATTTCTCGCCGTATTTGAAATCAGCAGGTTGTATTTTGTGCTGTATAACGCTTCATACTTCGACAGGAATCTCTTTTTTACTTTTGCCCAGACATCCTATAAAGGTTTCTGGCTTGATCTTTCTGCAGTAGCGTATTGCCTTTTACCTTTCCTGCTGATGTGGCTGTGCGAGCGTGTTGTGCGCAGGAAAAGCCCGTCATGGCTTGTCGGCCTGTTGTTAGTTATCGAACTTTCGGTGATTTTTCTCATTACCATATCTGACGCAGAATTGTATGTCCAGTGGGGGAACAAATTTAACAACCAGGTGCTTGTCTATATTTCGCATCCCAGGGAAATGGCCCTCTCTGCAGGTGCTACCAACTGGTTGAAAACCCTTGTGTTTTCAGCTTTCACCGTTACATGCATCTATTTTATAGCAAGGAAAATTTTTAAGATTATTACGCTTAAAAGGGAATACAAATACCAGCAAATCATTGTCGTTATACTATTAATCGGTGTGAATTTTATCATGCTGAGAGGAGGGGTAGGAATTGCGACTATCAGCCAGTCATCAGCGATTTATTCCACCAAGTCCGTCAATAATGCGGCATCGGTCAACAGTATGTGGAATGCCTTTTATTATCTCGTCAATAATACAGAAGATATTTACGGGAAATGGTATGTATATGAAGATGAAAAGATAGCCACTGAATCTTTTGACCGCCAGATCCGGAATGATAAGGAAGTCCCGTTTGTTTTTTCAAAAGGCAACAGGCCCAATGTGATCATAGTGATACTGGAAAGTTTTACCTCATCTGCAAGCAGGTATTTTAGCGGTCGTGATAACTGCATGCCGTATTTAGATAGCCTGGCGCGCCAGAATCTAAGTTTCATGCAATGTTATGCCAGCGGGGACAGGACTGATAAAGGGCTTGTAGCCATTCTTAGCGGTTATCCCGCCCAGCCGGCTTCATCCATTATTACTTTCCCTGACAAGGTAGCCAAATTGCCAAGCATAGGTAAATCCTTGCAAGGTTTGGGTTATGACAATACCTTTATTTATGGAGGCGATGCTGAATATGCCCAGATGAAGTCATACCTGATGATACATGGATTCAAGACTGTAATTGATAAAAAACACTTTAGCATTAGCCAGCTGACCAGTAAATGGGGCGCTCATGACGGTGATCTGTACAACAAGTCAACGGAAGTATTACAAGGTGTAAAGCAGCCTTTTTTCACCGTCATATTGAGTCTTAGCAGCCACGAGCCTTTTGACGTCCCTTATGCTTCAGTGGACATCAAGAAAGACGAATGGTATGGATTCAAGAATTCAATAAGGTATGCTGACAAATGTCTTCATGATTTCCTCGAGACCTGTAAGAAGCAGCCCTGGTATGACAATACAATTGTGTTACTTGTGGCCGACCACGGGCACGATATAGGGCTTAAGGACATCTTTTATTTCGGAAAGGAAAAATACCATATTCCGCTTGTGATTGCAGGTGGTGCTTTAAAAGAAGCATATAAGGGCATGCAGGTCACACAGGTGGTCTCGCAAACCATTGTGCCGAACTTACTGCTGCAGAATCTTGGCGTAAGTACCGAAGCCTTCAGGTGGCAGACGGATATCCATCATCCGGAGGGATTCGCGCAATACCATTACAATAATGGTTTTGGACGAGTAAATAACCGTTCGCAAGGCATGTATGAGAATGCCTACAAGTCCTATTATTTCCTGGGTGAAAAAGCGGATAGCGTGAAAATGAATCACGATGGCAGAATATTCCAGCAAATATTGATTGATGATTTTTTAAAAAAATAAGTTATTTTCGTACGCACAATATGAAATTGTCAGATCTGTCACAAAAAAAATGGTTTTCGTGGATTTTAGTTTCAGTATTGATTATTTCCAACATACTTTCGTACAAGATATCTGAAAGGTATTTTTCCAGGATCAACCAAAATTCACTGGAGGAGGTAAAGGTGGAGAACAGCGTCCTCGGAAGTGGTAGCCGTATCATTGATTGGGCCAAGGAAATATTGAGATTTTTCAGGAATCCTTAATTCAAGACCGTGATAAATAAATTCTTTACCGAGCTTATCGCTTTTATCACCAGGTATAAAATCTATCATCTGATCTTCTGGATTGTTTATATTTCATTCTGGTCATTATTGCTTCCCTCAGGTATCTCATGGAAAAGGGACTTCCTGAATTCCATGATCTTTATCTTCTTTCATATCGTGGTGAGTTATTTCAATAATTATTTCCTGATCGAGTGGTTCCTGTTCAAGCGTAAATATATCAGTTATTTCTCAAGTCTTTCACTTTCTATCCTTTTGATGTGTTTCCCGCTGGCGGTGGCAACCTACCGTTATATTCCGCTGACAGATGAAAGTATCAAATCCATATGGACCGTTGATTTTTTTATTCCCAACTTCCTTTATATATTCTTTACAGTGCTCTTGACGGCTTCCATCAAGTTATTCAGGAACTGGTATTTAAAGGAGCAAACCAACAAGGAGCTTCAGACGCTGAATATAGAAAATGAGCTTAAATTCCTGAAGGCCCAGATCAATCCACATTTTTTATTCAACAACCTCAATAATTTATATGCCCTCACGCTGAAAAATTCGGACCTGGCACCCGATGCTGTATTAAAACTGTCCAATATACTGCGTTTTGGCCTGTATGAAAGCCAGAAGCAGAAGGTTCCGATTGAGGATGATATACAGTTTGTAAGGGACTATATCGAACTGGAAAAGCTGAGGTTGGGTGAAAGGACGGATATCATGCTCCAGGTCGATGGCAGCACCTTTGGCAAGATGATAGAACCTTTCCTGTTCATCAATTTCATTGAAAATTCATTTAAGCATGGGGCAAATCCCACCCTGGGCAAGTCTTTTATCCATATCAGGTACCAGCTGGAGCAGGCCGGCAAGACCATCAGGTTCAGCATTTCCAACAACAAGCCAAGTGTATTGAACAACCTTGATAAGGATAAAGTTGGTGGAATTGGTCTGAAAAATGTGCAAACCCGTCTGAATATTTTGTATCCCAACAAACATGAGCTTAAAATCGCAGACGAAAAAGATAATTATACTGTAACATTAACCTTACAAACATCATGAACAAACAACTCAAGTGTATGGCAGTGGATGACGAACCGCTGGCATTGGAAATTATGGAGGCGCATATCAAGAAGTGCGATAACCTGAAACTGATTGCCAAATGCTCGAATGCCATTGAAGCTTCAGAAGCCATCAAACACGAAAAACCAGACCTTGTCTTCTGCGATATACACATGCCTGAGATCAGCGGCATAGATTTTATGAAATCACTGCAGAACAGCGGTATTCTTGTGGTATTTACCACTGCTTATTCTGAATATGCAGTGGATGCCTTTACGCTGGATGCACTCGATTACCTGTTAAAGCCGGTATCCTTCGAACGGTTTAAAAAATCGGTAGACAGGGCAGAGGAGTATTTTACGATCAAGAACAAAACTGAGCAACCACAGGCAGAGATGAGCGAGGGACACATGTTTGTAAAGGCGGATTCCAAGATGATCAAGATCAATTACGATGATATCTGGTATGTTGAAGCTTTTGCCGATTACGTGAAGATATATACTTCTGAAGACCGTCGCATTGTGACGCTTCAGACGATGAAGAACATGGAGCAGAGTCTTCCGGCGGATAAGTTTGCCAGGGTACACAGGAGTTATATCGTTGCCATTAGCAAGGTCCTGGCGATTGGTGCCCATGAGGTGAAGGTGGGAAACAAGAATATCCCATTGGGTAAAAACTACAAAGAGGCATTCGCCCAGCGCATGCAGATTAAATAAGGACAAGGGGCTAGGATACAGGAGCTAGGATTTAGGGGGAGAACCGGTGATCGGTAATCAGTGATCGGTAATCGGTAATTGCTGGGAGCCGGAGAGAGCCGGTAATCGGTGATCGGTAATCAGTAATCGGTCGGAGCCGGTTATTGGTATTCCCCAATTGTAAATTGTAAATTGTAATTTGTAAATGAAAAAGGCCCTGCTTGAAACAGGGCCTTTTTAAGGGTCATTTAGCATGAACTTACCGCAGCAGTGAAAGGGTACCATTATAATAATGCCATTTCTTGCGGTTATCCCTTATTTTTAAATGGTAATAATAAACACCTTCCTCGCAATCTATTCCGTTGTATTTACCGTCCCATTTGCCGGTGTAGTCATCGGAAAAGAACAGTTTTTCGCCCCAACGGTTAAAGATTGTTACTTCGCAAGCGAGTATTGAGGTCAGGTGCGGATACCAGACCGTATTGAACTCATCCGGGTTAGGGCTGAATGCATTTGGTATGAATATCCTGAAAATATCAAGGACCCTGAGTGAGTCAATGAAAGTGTCATTGCAATTATTGATATTGGAAGCTATCAACATGATGTAGTACAAGCCTGTGTCAATGAACACGTGCTTAGGGTTATCAATGTTATCGGTGCCGCCATCGCTGTAAAACCAGTTGTACTGTGTTGCACCGGTTGACAGGTTGCTAAAGGTCACTTCGGGTTCAATCACATCAATTACTTTAGGTGCATAATCGAAATCGGCTACAGCCTGTGGCCATGCCTCAACGGTTACTTCCTTGTCAAAGCAAATGTTGTTATTGGACAATACCATCTGCACCCTTGCGGTATGCACGCCGGCAGTACTATATATTTTAGTGATATTCGGGAACAGGTCACCTCCATTGGCACTGGTGTTGGCAGGATTGATGTTATCGAAAGTCCAGGTCCAGGTAAATGAGGTATTGATCGGCGCGATACCGATGGTGGTAGGGAAAATGAATTCTGTTTTGAAAGGTTCACATCCACCCAGCAAAGTGACCATGGCGCTGTCGGAAACTATAGGAGCCAGCTTTATTGTGGCCTTGCTGGTAACAGGAGGGGAGCAGCCATCTTTCACTTCAATACCTATTTCCATGGTTTGTGAAGGCGTGAAAGTGATGTCAGGATTGGTTCCAAGTGTACTGTTGTCAGCCAAATCATACCATCTATAGGCATAGCTCTGGACTTTTCCACCTGTGACGACTGCATAATACGTTTTTGACACGTTCCTGCACAGTTCATCCCCAATAAGGGCTGTCAGGGTCATAGGTACGCGCACCAGTAGCCTGAATGTTGTGGAATCGTTACGGCTGCAATTGTCATTGCCCTCAATGAGGTAATCTGTCGGTGAGCCGGATGGTGTAATTACAAAAGTACCGGTGCTATTGTGTACCATTGAGTCAATTCTTGTAAAAGATGGGCCGTTCTTTCTTATCAATACAAATTTTATAGGCAGGTTATCCGCGCTGCTGCCATTGACCGTCAGGGTATAACTCTGGCCAGTGCAGATGGTGTCGACAGGTGTTGGATTGTTGACAGAGAGTCCTGTTTTTATCTTGATATCAATTGGGAATTTAAGTTTGGAATTGATCTGGTTTGAATTGCAGGTCTGTTTCATGGTGATGAAGAATTTCGAATCATCAACAATCAATGCCGAAAACTGCGGGCTATTTGTGTTCTTTGAAGAATCAATCAAATTATTACCGAAAGTGGAGTTGTAAAGAAGAAACCTGTATCCTGTAGAATCGCCACCGCTTGCCTTGGCTGAAATCTTGACCACAGTGTTCTTACAAACGGGGGTAGGGAACATGACTGTATCGAGTTTGAGTCCCGGTCTTACCATAATGGAGACATATCCACTGTCATTGGGGTTTGTACACCCGTCAGAAAGGACAGCCTTATAAGTGATATTGGAGTCGGCTGTTACAGTCTTGCTGAGGCCGGAACCCAGGTTTTTATTCCAGTTAACCACAGGGGCGCCCGGTTTTCCTCCGGTTATCTTTACTGTCAGTGTCACGTTGTTTCCGTCACAAAGAAGTGTATCGCGAGGCATTGTGATTTTCAGGCTGTCATGTACCGTTATCTTGATATAATTGGTATCTGCGTAAAAATTTCCATTGGCATCCCTTGTGCAACCATCGGTGAGAATGGCCATGTAAGTGGTCGTTTTCTTTGGACTGACAATCTTTGATAAGCCCGTTCCAAGGCCATTGTCCCACGTCACCGTGAGAGCCGTTGCCAGTCCTCCCCACGCGGTGGCGCTGAGGGTTGTACTGGTACCCCGGCATATGGTCGTATCCGTGCTTGTGCTGAGGAAAAAACTATCCCTGATCGTTATCTTCACAGTATCACGGCTTGGTAAACAACCTTTGCGGGTGGCAGTAACATAATATGTTGTGTCCATTAATGGTTTTGAGACAGGTTCATAACAATTGGTGCAACTAAGCCAGGTAGATGGTGAAAAGGTATAATTCGTATCGCCATCGGTTGTAGATGTCAATTTAACTGTATTGCCAATACAAATCATTGTATCCTTTAATAAATGTATATCCGGTTTTTTATAAACCCTGACTTCTGAATAGATGGTATCGTCAATGGAAGTCTTGCCATTGCAGACGCCATTGGTAGGTCTTTGGGCTATCATTTCCACCTTGAAGATTCCGGTATCCAGGAATATCCTGGTAAAATTCTTGGAGGTTTTTATGACTAATCCGCTTTTATCATGTACCAGCCATTTCCAGGTTACACCTGTGAGGTTGGATCCACTTGCATCAAATGGGACTGTGGCACCCTGGCAAACGGAGTAGAACAAGCTGTCAGATTCAAAGTCAGCACTGCTCTTGCCATTCACTATACTATAAAAACTAAGTGGTTTAACGGAAGAACCGGCATTGAATCCATAAGAACCATGGTCTCCATAGGCATACAGTACAGCGGAGAAACCATAAGGGGAAAAGATATTGTGTTTACCCACTAGCAGTCCATCTTGTTGCAAATATGAATAACTGGTATCTTTGGTGACAAGATTCCACGTAGCCGTAGGTGTTGCACCATCTAGTTTAAATGCATTCCGATAGGATGTTTTCACAACGACATTCAGGAAAAACTTATTGATGGTCTGCGCATTCTCGCAAACAAATGAGAGGTTTTTAAGGGATTGTTCAATCGGGGCGACCCACATCATCATGGGGTCTGTATCTGAGCCACCTGCAACCTTGTCACAATCTTCTGTCAAGGCATATTGGCAAAGGCCGATTGGTTTATTGGAAATGATGATGGCATTTGTGGTAATAAAAAAAGTATCAGCCTGCCCTGCCGCAAGAACTTTTAACCTGCCATTGCATCTTACCGTGGTTGAATTCAGGCTGGCAACCACCCTCAGCATTTCAGCCTTTCTCGGTTTGCCCTTTGCATACAGGGTTGGGATGCATATAAATTTCTTGCCCCACATATTGATGGGCATCATTTGTTCCCATAACTGGTCATAAGAAGCTGCGCAAGAGCCATAAAGTACGGAAGATCTTGTTGAGCCGCCAAACACCGCAATCTTTTTACAGTCGCGCGCCTGTACAAAGGTTCCGCTAAGGTCCAGCCTGTGCGTATTGGCTTTCACCAAATAGGTCTCTCCCTTTTGCAGGGTAATCGTAAACACTGTATTGGCAGGATTTCCACCGGCTGTAGCGCAGGTTGGGGTGATATCAATGGTGGTGGCGTCTTCTGTTGCCACAATAGAAAACAAGGATCTGTAACAGGAATTGGTGCCTGTCTGGTCGCCCATATGCGAAAACACCCTGTAATCAACACCCAGGGCCTCAACAGGGTAGACCAGGGTTGCATCACAAGAATAAGTCTTGGTGTTTTGTGCAGAAACAGTGATTGTGTCGGGGCAGGAAACAAAAAGTCCCCTGTCTCTTTGAGAAGTGTTTTCAGAGCCGGTGAGATAACCTACGGGTATAGGCACAAGCACTGTATCCACACCGCCGCCTGTTCCTATTGAGAAAGGCATCGTTACATTGGTCTTGTAATTCTTCACCGTACCGGTAGTGGCCTTGTTGCAACTGATTACAATTTTTAGTTGAGGTACTGTATTGTCATTACATGGAGGGAAAGCGCTACCGCCGATATTTTCAACGAATGTGAGCCAGAAATTTTTTCCTTGTGTCGATAATTCCTGAGCCGCGAGTTCATGTAGTAAGCCGGAAAAAAACAAAAGTATCAAAAAAGATAGTTTGTATTTTTTTATCATAAGCAGATTTGTTAGAGATTTCAAATGTAGGATAAAAATGAACATTATAGAACAAAAAAGTTAAATTTCTTTCCTTTTTTTATAGACCATTGACAATAAACCTCATACATTCGCGTTTGTTGTGGTTTTACCTTGTGTATTAGCCTGTTCGGAGTGAATTCTTGCCTGGATCATAACTATTTTAGGTTGAATCTTTAAATGCTTCTATATTTGCACTAAATAATCATTCTTATTAATGGATTCAGGTCCACTGGTCGTCATCTTAGTCACCCTTATCTTTTCTGCTTTTTTCTCGGGCATTGAAATCGCTTTTATTTCTTCCAATAAACTCAGGATCGAGTTGCAGAACAAACAGGGTCTATGGACAGCCAAAATACTTTCCTGGTATATTAAGGACCCTTCGCGTTTTATCAGCACAACGCTGGTCGGGAACAATATAGCCCTCGTTGTTTATGGCATAAAAAGCGGTGAATTGTTGAATGTTACACTATACAATCACATTCCGGATGAATTCTGGCGCTTTACGCTGATAACCATTGTGTCTTTCCTTGTTGTGCTGATCACCGCTGAATTCCTGCCAAAAGCGCTGTTCAGGCTCAACCCTGATTTTATACTCAACACGCTTATTTTACCTTTCCATATTTCGTATTTTTTACTATGGCCTATCGTCACCTTTATCACCTTTATTTCCAAATGGATCATCAAGTTCCTGACAGGTGAAAATTATTCGTCCTCACAGCCTGTTTTTAACCGGCTTGACCTCGATCACCTGATATCCCAGACCGGGCAGATAGAGCTGGATGACGATACAAACCTGAGCACGGAAATGTTCAGGAATGCCCTTGATTTTGGCCACCTGAGGGTCAGGGATTGCATGGTTCCAAGGACTGAAATGGTTGCAATTGATGAAGATGAGAACATTGAAGAACTCTTTAAAACATTTGTTGAATCAAGACATTCCAAGATACCGGTCTACAAACAAAGTATTGACAATATAACAGGTTACGCTCACCAGGTGCATATGTTGAAAAAACCTGCGACCATAAAGGAGGCGACCATGCCGATATTAATTACCAATGAAAGCCGCGGACTGCATGAGCAATTGAAGGAAATGACCCTGAAACGCAAAAGCATGGCGGTGGTGGTGGATGAATTTGGCGGCACTGCAGGGATTATTACCATTGAAGATATCATCGAGGAGATTTTTGGTGAAATAGACGATGAATATGATACCGAAGAATTAAAGGAAACAAAGATCAACGACCATCACTATATATTCAGCGGAAGACATCCTATCTATTACCTCAACGAGACCTACCAGCTGGATATTCCTGAAGGTGATTATGAAACCCTTGGAGGTTATATCATAAGCATTAAGGAAAGCATACCCGGAGAAAAGGAAGTGATACTGACCCCGGGTTTTGAAATTACCATACGCCAGGTGAAACACGCCAGGATAGAGGAAGTGGAATTGAAAGTCTTGAATACGACTGATATCTGAGCGTTATGAAGATATTGCTGATACATGGCCCTAACCTGAATCTTCTGGGTGAAAGAGAACCCGGAAAGTATGGTCATACATCCAGCGAAAGCCTAGTCAAGAAATTGAAGGATCAGTTTCGTGAACATGAGCTGGATTATTTTCAGTCCAACATAGAGGGTGAACTTGTAAATGCTATACAGGGTGCCGCGAAAACACATCATGGTATCCTTATGAATGCAGGTGCTTTTTCACATACTTCAGTTGCGATTGCTGATGCCATCAGGGCTATAAAAATCCCATGTTTTTGTGTGCACATTACCAATATTTACCAAAGGGAATCTTACAGGCAAACTGACCTGATTAGTGAAGCATGCAAGGGAGCAATTGTTGGTTTGGGAATTGAGGGGTATGGGCTGGCTTTAGAATGTATGTTGGAGGAGTAATTTACGGCATACGATAGTTAGTTGTTGGTCAGGAGACCGAACAACGGCGTCCCGTTCCAACAGTTTATTTGTGTTTTGTAAGGTCTCCCAATTCTAAACTGAATCTGATTCAGGATCACAATTCATCATTCATAACTCTTTCAACACCACCTGCGTCGCTTCACCCAGAACCTGTTTTAAAAGGATCTTATGGTCTTTGAACATTGCCGGTAATGCCAGTTCGTTCTGTGCATTATAAATGGTGAGCAATACACAATCCGGCGTAGTGTTCACCTGGAAATCTTCACTTAAATCCCTGCACAGATCATCTATCCTGGATTCCTTGGTGTCACAACATGCCGAAAAACTGATGGCTGAATTTTGCATGACATTGATCCTGACTTTGTGCCTTGCAAAAACAACGAAAATATTGCTGAGGTTATCCTCGGCTATAAAAGAATAGTTTTTTGTGGAGATAGATACAAGGGTTTGCTGGTCCTTGACAATATAACATTCCTTTGTCAATGCCATGGCCTCATTGTTCACCACGGTGCCGATATCTGTTGTATTCATGAATGAATTGACATACAGGCTTATGTTTTTACTCTTTAGCGGTTGTATTGTTTTGGGATGTATCACGGATGCACCGTAATATGCAAGCTCAATTGCCTGGGTGTAACTGATGGCATCCAGCTTGATGGCTTCATCAAACTGGTTGGGGTCAGCATTCATCACTCCGGCCACATCTTTCCATATCGTGACGTCCTGTGCGTCGAGGCAATAGGCAAAAACGGCGGCGCTATAGTCAGAACCCTCCCTGCCGAGCGTGGTGGTGTTATTCTGGTCATCCCGGCCTATAAATCCCTGTGAAATGATAATATTCCTGTCGATATAGGGTTTCAGTATACGCTTGATGGTTTCCTCCGTCTCGTCCCATTTGACACGTGCTTCCCTGAAATTGGAGTCAGTCTGGATAAAGTTCCGGGCGTCCACCCATTTATTCTTTATATCAATGCTGTGCAGGTAGTCGCTGACTATCCTTGTTGAGAGCAATTCTCCATAACATACAATACCATCGTACATTTCATCATAACTCACATTGTTGTATTTTTTGTCGACCAGGCATTCCAGTTCCATCAGCAGGTCCTCGAGATCAGAGAAGATATGGTGCTTTTTATCCGCTATCAGGTCATTGGCAATATCGAAGTGAAATTTTTTCAGTTCGGCTATGATCTCGCTCTTCTTATAGACATCATTTTCCCAGAAAGCGGCGACAAGTTCTTCAAGCTTGTTGGTGTTTTTGCCCATAGCCGAGATCACCACCAGCAATTTTTCATCCTGGTACTGCGTGATAATATTCGCTACATTCCTTACTGCATCAGCGTTTTTCACGGATGCGCCACCAAATTTAAAGACTTTCATACTTTTTATTACTTTTGCAAAAGTAAAACAGTCAAGTCATGAAAAAAAATAGCATCACCACTTTAAACCAATTTATTGCAGACCAGCAGAATAAGTTCCCATATGTACAAGGCAGTTTATCGAGGCTTTTTGGAGCCATCCAATTGTCAGCAAAAATGATTAACAGGGATGTGCGCAAGGCCGGACTGATAGATATATTGGGCAATTTCGGTGAAACCAATGTGCAGGGTGAGGAACAGAAAAAACTGGATGTCATCAGCAATGACGTGTTCAAGAAACTTATGGACATGAGTGGAGATTGTGTCTGTGTGGTGTCTGAGGAAGACCAGGACATACACTGGTGCCCTGATGGCGCGAATGCCAAGTATATATTGGCCATCGATCCGCTGGATGGATCTTCAAACATTGATGTCAATGCTTCCATAGGGTCTATTTTTTCTATTTTTAAAAGACTTTCTCCTGATAAACCGGTTAATGAAGAGGACATATTTCAAAAAGGGGACAGGCAAGTTGCGGCAGGATATGTCATATATGGTTCAGCCACCATGTTTGTTTATACAACAGGTAGTGGTGTAAACGGTTTCACGCTGGACGATTCAATACAGGAATTCTGCCTGTCACACCCTGACATCAAGACACCTGAAAACGGCAATATCCTGTCAGTCAATGAAGGCAACCTGAATGAGTTCCCGCAGGGCGTCATTGATTATATCAGCTGGTGCAAGGAAGATAACAAGGCGGACAAGAGACCTTATTCTGCAAGATATATCGGTTCATTGATCGCGGATTTTCACCGCAATTTGCTCAAGGGAGGTATCTATATGTATCCGCCGACAGCAAAAGCACCGAACGGCAAGCTGAGGTTGTTGTATGAATGCAATCCCATGGCTTTCCTGGTGGAACAGGCAGGAGGCAAAGCTTCCAATGGCCAAATGCGCATCATGGATATACAGCCAACTGAATTTCACCAGAGAACTCCTTTAATTATTGGATCCTCTAATATGGTGGATCAGGTAATAAAGATGATGGCCGGCGAAGCCGGTGGTGGGAACAGGTAGGAGGCAAGTGGGGACAGGTGGGAGGCAGGTGGGAGCCTGTTGGAACCGGGTAAGAGCCGGTGGGGTCACAGTTAGAACCGGGTAGGGAGCCAAGTGGGAGCCGGTAAAATACAGGGTCAATTGTTAATTGGATTTGGGAAAGGGAACAATGGTAATTATTATTGTATGAATGGGTTATGTAGGGAACTATAAGGATCTGGAAGTATATAAGCTTGTAAGGCAGTTATCGTTGGAGATATATGAATACTCCAAAGCATTTCCAAGGGAAGAAATGTATTCGTTGACTGACCAGATTAGGAGATCATCTCGATCTGTTGGTGCTCAAATTGCAGAAGCCTGGGCCAAAAGAAAATACCCAAAACATTTTCAAAGCAAGCTCTCAGATGCCAATGGAGAACAATTGGAAACACAGCACTGGATTGAAACGGCTCTGGACTGCCAATTGATGTCTAAAGAAATTGCAACTCAATTGTTATATCGATATATATCTGTAGGAAAAATGTTGAATTCAATGATCAGCAAAGCCGGATATTTTTGCAATGAACCAGCGGCAGAGTATTAATCCTATTCCCTACCGGTTTTCACCAGCTCCCCACCGGTATTTACCGGCTCTCACCCGGTCTTCACCTGCCTCCCACCCTATCTTTGCAATTTATTGACACCGGCAGCGGCTCCTCCGGCTGTAGATTTCAGGCCAATGGCGCGACAGGCAGCCCATAATATCGTAGTTTCACCACTCAAGGCAGGCTGTATTAAATTTAAAATGGTAGCCAGATCAGCACCGCCTCCATACATGTTGGCAATTTTTATTTGCAGGTTTTTGCCATTTGGAGGAATGGCTGCAGGTAGTTCAATCACACTCCAGGTGAGCGCATCAGGAGTCCTGATATTCAAGCCGGCCGGTGGATATAAACGCATATTGGGAACGGATTGATAAGGCCCTGCAACCTGGTCAGGTTCCAGTCCTGCAACAATCCCGCGGTCGATATCACCACCTAAGCCATCGCTTAAGGTTTTCATATTGCAGGTATAAAATTTTATACTGCAATTTCTGGGAAGTGTTGTGTAGCCATCTTTCATTTCCCATGAACCATGACCACTTA
>JANWHK010000147.1 GCA_025450395.1 Bacteroidia bacterium | reverse complement strand
ATCAAATTTATAAAACACCTGATAATTGGGATTCTTAGACCAGTGTTCTGTATGGAAACTAACTCATACCTATAATGCTGAAGCATGAGGTGCCATTTGGTCCCGATCATTAAAGGAAGAGAAACTATCGTATAAAAAAATCTGTTTAGGCAGATTCTATTTTATTTATATAATATGAAATTATTCAAATTATTTAATTCTGTAAAATAGTTTTAAAGGATTTGGAAATTTCAACAAATAGATAGAAAATTTCAGATTATTCTATCCAATTGACCGTTCGTTCTGTAAACAGACCGTTGGATAAGTCAATGAGGGGGATTTGATTTTTTTTAAGTTGATTTGAATTCTATTTGTTAAAAGTCTATAAACTATACTTTTATGATTACAACGCTTGTTGTTGATGACCATCCTATATTTCGCAATGGTATCAGCAAAATACTAGGAGGAATTCCTCAAATTTCCAGATGTGATGTTGCCGTGAATGGCAAAGCCGCGATCGAAGCGATGGAAGGGTATAAATACGACGTGGTGTTCATGGACCTTCAGATGCCTGTCATGGATGGTTATCAGGCAACGGATATTATCATAAAAAAATTTCCGGAAACCAAGGTTATCATTATTTCAATGGTTGATACAAAAAGGGAGGTTCTTGAAGTGCTGAAAAAAAATGTTCATGGGTATATCCTGAAAAGTGCAGATGAAAATGAAATAACAAAAGCGATTAATAAAGTATTGGATGGTCATACCTATCTATCCGATGAAATAAATGAAGTCTGGGCACATTATGTGATGGATAGATTAAGACTTGAAAAAGCAGAACCTGTTTGCGCTGAATTGTCTGCAAGGGAAAAGGAGGTTATACGCCTCTTATGTGCACAATTGACAACTGCTGAAATCGCGGATAAACTTTTTATTTCAGAAGCCACAGTCAAGAACCATCGCGCGAGGATCATGAAAAAACTAAATACGGACAATGCTATTGGCATTGCAATGTATGCCGTCAGGACAGGGCTTTATATACCCTGATAAATTGAGAATATGATTTTGTTTTAATATCTTTTCGATCTAAAAAGCAGGTGTAAAAGATATTCTAAGACTTTTTATTCTTTTATTGTTAGACTCCAGTGGAGAACGGAATTCCTTTTAATTTTATTCGCAATAAAAAATGATATTTATATCATTAAAAACTGTAATTTTTGCTTAAAATGAATAGTCCTTTAGGGTCATTTTGATAGCCCTTTTTATTCATTTTTCAAAGTGAAAATATTGCAATTAACTGATTAGTAAGTTATTAATTAATGAATGAAATTTTTGAAAATCTTCAATTGAAAAAAGAGCCATTTTAATTATGTTGATTTGACATGCTTATTCATAAGCAGTAAATATGATAGATCAATTTTACCACAACATAAGAATATCAGTTGGCATGTTTTTTATGGGCCATTCATGAATATGCTTTCATCTCGGGGAAGATCACATTCACTGATGAAGATAGGCAAACAGTGTTAAATTCAAAAACCAAGTATCATTTAAACTTTTAATAATATGAAGACAATCGAAAAAAAAATTACAGTATTAAACAAGACCTTATGTAATAAGGCCTCCTTGATCAAAGTCAGGTGTCTACCCATTGTGGTACTTTTGCATTTTATACTTGCTTATTCCCCGGGTATAACGGCTCAATCCCGAATGGCTGTTATTAAACATAATAATCCGTCATATGTACCGATCAATGACAGCATTAGTTCCGATTCCTTTTTTAACAGTGTTCTGGCTTTGTGCAAGGTTTCCAAATACAAAAAAATATATCCTGGAAGAGCGTTGGATGAATTGTTTGGAGATTTATTCATTATGGAATGTTCTGACACTAATGGATTTCCTGTTATGGGTTTGGACAGTATGTTAACACTTGATAGTATTTCCGAGATTTTTTTTCTTAATGATGCTTATGAATTATCCTGCTCTAATCCGATGCCTTTTAATGATCCTTATAAGGACCAAAGTGGTGTTTCATTTAGTTCGGATTATACATGGGCTTTAGATGCAACCGATGCAGCCTGTGGTTGGAATTTTACTACCGGGACAATTCATACTTTCAATCCGCCTTTACTTGCAGTTATTGAAGGAAATGTCGACAGAAATCATACGGAATTGCATCCCAGTCTTATGGACTTTCGGGTTTTAAATAGTTTTATTCCCCCGAATCCGGGTGTTGATTATGCAACTTCAGTTCAGGGTCATCATGGAACCAGCATTATAGGAAGCGCACTGGCAGCGACAAATAACGGATTTGGGATTACAAGTGTCGGGCATTCAATCAAATGCAATCATTTTGAATATTATTCACCTGCTGCTGATATTGTAGATGCTGAAACAGCCTTCAAATGTATACTTGATGCGATTGACAAAGGTTCAAAAATCATTAATTGCAGCTTTACAAGTATTTTTGATAATGTAGTATACGGACAAAATTACACCCCAACCAATTTTTTGAAAGAAATGGTCCTTACTAAAAATGTAACATTTGTTTTTGCTGCCGGGAATTGGAATGGTGTTCCAGGATCTCAGAATGAACTGAATGATGGCAAATATGAATTTACAGAGAATATTCCCGGTGTAATTGTAGTGGGAGGCATCAATAAGGATTTGAAATGTCAATTTGGGACAAATGCCAGGTATTCAATAGGATTTCATGTTGATCTGTGTGCACCTGCAAAAAATATCATTGGAATCAGGAGCATCATCCCAAATGATCCAAGTCAATTTGAAGTCGCTTCAGGGACATCAACTGCTGCACCGATGGTTGCTGCAACCATCGCATTGATGTTAGACCTTAAGCCGGACCTGACTCCGCCGGAGATAGAATGTATTTTAAAAGCCACAACAAACCCTATAGCGGACTATAATGATTTTATCGTTAATGGTAAAAGCAAGGTAGGCACAGGAAGACTTAGTGTATTCAACGCGCTTCAGTATGTTAGTAATTTACTTGCAATAAAAGAGAATGCTGTAAATATCACTACTTCTGTAACCTGGAATACAACGAAGTTCTTAGATCACGATATTTTCATTAAAAATGGAGGAAACTTAACAATTAACAGCACAACAATAAAATTTGCTCCGGGAGCCAATATTATTGTTGAACAAGGCGGTAAACTGACTGTCAATAATTCTACACTTACAAATTCTGTTGAATGTATTTCGCAGCCAGGATATATCACAAAACTTTGGGGAGGCATCGTAATAACCAGTCACGGAAGCAACCAATCCCAAAACACTTCAAGTTCTGGATTTGTTGACGTCCTGAATAATTCAGTGATAGAAAATGCACATATAGGTATTGGAACTGGTGACTGGATCAGTGGAAGCACAGGAGGTGGCATAATACATGCGGATGGCTCCAGTTTCAAGAATTGCAGGTACGGTATTGTAATGGGTTTTTATTTAGACCCCATCAATATAGAGTTGAATTTAACCAAATGCAACAATGTGGACTTCATCAATGATAAACCGCTTGTAGAATATAAAATGCAAAGCGGTAATACACAGGTTTGGCTGGGAAGTGTACGCGGGGTTAAGTTTCACGGTTGCAAATTTTCCAACAGTGTACCGGGAAGTGGCATCAGGGGAATTGGAGCCTGGGATTGTAAAATATGGGTTACAAACGGGTTTGGCAACATCGCGTCAGGTAGTTGCCCGAACCATCCTTTAGGCCGTCAATCTGAGTTTATCAATCTGGGTATTGGAATCCATTCTGTGGGAAGCAATGTCACTTTTAACCGACTACAGGCAGTAAGTGCAAAATTTCTGAATTGCAAACACGGTATATGGATGGGTACAGATCAATTAACAGAAATTATAGCCTGTGATTTTGACAACAACAATGATTTTACATTCCCTCCGGCTGATCCCATGAGTTATCCAACGTTTCATCATATTTATTCAAATGAATCCACGGGATTTACGGTAGCAGACAGTAAGTTTGATTTTAATTTGAATAGCAGCCAGGGAAGCGCATACTTGGTTGCATTGAAAACTTATAAGGCAAATGCCGGATATTTGAGTAACACAATTTTCAATGCTGAAGTTGCAAAATGCAGATTTGAGAATACGAACTCAACTTATCCAACCTATGGTCAGATATTCTGGGGTTTGAATTATGATTTTTATATGTATTGTAACTATTATTCAGGAAAATTCTATAGAGCCTGGACCGGATATGACGGAAGCTATTTAAATAGTCAGAGGGGAAAGAAAAAATCCTCTTATACTACTACTAATAATAACAATATCTATAACAATAATCTATTTGATGCGTGTATTAATTCCAATATTTCGATTCAAGGAATACCTAATCAATTATTTATAGAGACACGGGACCTCAATAACAATCCCGGCCCATTCCAGTATTTTGCAGATGGAACAGGATTTGCTCACGCAGGGACTCCCAACTCCCAAAAATATGCAGTCGGCACCTGCCTCAATACCGCAGTGACAGCTTATATTGTAAATGGCTGGAATCAACAGTGTGATTTTAATAATTCGCTGCCATGGTTTAACACTGAGGATATCTTTTGCAGAGATCCTTTATATCCCCTGATACCTTTAAGAAATGCTTCAGTTGTTACCGCCTGGGCACCCGATCGTACAATCACAGGAGAAGAAGAGCCACTGTACGACACTTCCAACATCCATGATATCAGTCAAAATCAAAATGCATTCTTCCTAAATTCGTTTATGCTAAAATATAATTATAATATAGCAGATATAAGCACAAGGAATCCAGATGTAAGAAAACAGATCTATGACAATTTAAGTACTTATACAACTGAAGAAAAACTGGCCGCATACGAAATATTGATTCACTGGTATTTTGAAGATGTCAATGCTGTACACCAAATATTCAGTGAAAAAGAACCAGTAGATTCTGAAGATATTGATAACACAACTGGTTTGTCTGAAATCAATAGTCGAAAGTTTGAAATCTATCCGGTTCCGTCAAATACAGGAACCATCACAATAAAAAGCAATTTAGATTATGATAAGGTGGAGGTTTATGACATGCTTGGCACACTAGTAAGCACATACGTTGAAGGGGATTTATCTGCAATCAAGCTTAGGTCGAATGGAATATATTTTGTAAAAATTTATTATAATAGTATATTGCAGTATCAAACAAAAGTTGTAATCACTGATCTTTAATAATAAAACATTGTTAATGAGACAATTGCTGCTGATCATAACGCTTAGTCTTTTTGTATTGACCTGCAAGGCACAGTATCGGAACATCTTTCCTTTTAATGCTGGTTTTTTTGATATTAATAAGTACAATGATTCGAGCAAGCAACAGTATTACATTTTATTCGATTCAACGATCCAGCGCAAGCCTTATCCGGTCTTCAACATGGATTTGAACTCAAATTGTATCAATTCCGGGACTTATACTGACAACAACGAACTCATACAATTGCCTTCAACATATCTGTATTCTGGAAAAAATATATATTTTAATAATAACAACTTTGCCCAGTTTGATTCTTTTATTATTTTGAGATCGAATACTAAGATAAGAATTAAAAGGCCGAATCCAGGCTCATGTGGTGTTGGTGGAGGAAACAAGTCTGTACTGATACCTTGCGATTCGAATCATATATATCTTTTTGTATATGACGCATACCATAAACAAAAAAGTGAAGATTGCGTCAATTCAGGTTATTTCAAATACAATATAAAAACTGAAAGCAGCAGTTTTACGTTATTGCAAAAGGATTACCTGGATGTGTTTTATCAACCTCATTCCAGAGATGCCGGGAAGCTTTGGATTATTGCCCGTGATTCTTTTTCTTACGATGTGTATTTAAAAGATAAGGACAGCCTCATCCTGAAGTGGAATTACCCTCATGCAGAATATGGTGAAACGGCCATTGCAGACTTTAACTCTACTTCCGGATGGCTTTCCCTGTCCATTAACAATTTTAAGAGGGCGGGGTGGTTTGGAAGCCATTCCATCATTTTAAAAAGTCAATTGCCATTTCTTGATTCATCCCTTATGTATTCTTTTTATCGCTTAGATGGAGAAACCGGGCAGGTCAGCCTGATGCAGGTCCAATACAGGACTATACCAAGCGTCAAATCCGTTTATATTGATTCTTACAAGGATATTGTTTATTTCGCGATATTGCCAGTTGATTGCGAGTTCTCTCCTAATGATTCTGTTTTATATGTACTCTATGCCTATAGTGTACGCAATGCTGTAGGTTATTGCGGAGTAAATCAGGGAACTCCTACTGACATCCTTCAGGTGCAATGGCAAAAAGGGTTTATTGAGCATAAGATACGGGTGGACGATGAAGAAGCGCCTGTTTACACCGGAATCGAACTTGCTGCCGATGGGCGTATTTACATATCTAAAAGCATCAATTTTTGTGACAGTGTGGATTGCAAGTACGACAGGTCCAAACAGTCAACCTTAAGTGTCATCCAGGAACCAAACCGTTTTGGAGCCGGCTGCAGGTATCTGAACAATGCTTTGCCATTGATCAAAGCCGCTTCCTACCCGATAGATGCTTATAACTTGCCTGAACACTTCGGGCGATTCACCAATTTGCGTTTCTACAAAAAACAGGATTGTGATAAATTGGCTCAATTCGAATTGGAAGATAGCAGCCAGTGGCAATTCTGCGATTGGTTTATTGCAGGCGATTCAATCAGGGACAATTATAATATCAGTTACAAATTCAAGGATCCCGGCATTTACAAAGTCTATGTCAAAGGAACGCACAAGTCCGGTTATGTGCAATGGTTCAGTGATACAATCAGAATCAGGCACAAGCCTTTGGCTTATTTTGACAAACAGTCCTCCGCAGGCTGTCAATATGTTTCTTTCGCATTTAAAGACGGCAACAGTGTTTTTGAAAAGAAGACTGGTAGTTCGGTAAATCACGTCTGGGATTTCGGAGATGGCAACGGGGCATCCTGGAAAAGCAGCAACATAAAAGACCGGAAGGACATGCAACATGTATATAACAAAGACGGCAGCTATACAGTTACGTATATAGTGAACGATGGTTACTGCAGCGATACAATGTTGCGCATCAATGAAGTAAAGATACTACCTGCTCCCCGTCCTGGTATTGATTTAAACCCTGTCACAGGATGCACACCTCTCAAAGTAACCCTTTCTGCCAAATATGCAGAAACTGTAGACAGTACGCACTGGTATAGTTCAGATTCCCATGTTGAAACAAATTCAGGTCAAACCGGCGCAAGCTTTATCTTTTTTAAACCCGGCGTCTTTCAACTATATCAATGCCAATTCGGCGCGACGGGCTGCATCACCAGGGATACTGCCGAACTGAAGGTCTTGCATGGATTGGAAAGCAATGCTAAACCCGAGCTCATTAGTGCCAGCGTGGAGGAGGTCAACAAGATAGAGTTGAATTGGAAAAGGGTTGTTTATGCTCAATCGTATTTAATTTATAGGGATCACAAATTGACAGGTAGCGTAAATGACACATTTTTCACTGATGAAACCGCTCTGACAAACGACTTTTCTTACACTTATAACATTTATGCAATTGACAGCTGCGAAAATAAATCACTACTCAGCAATCCGGCGACTACCATTTTGTTAAAAGCGGACAATGGAAATCTGAATACTGCCGGATTAAAATGGAATCATTACAGATATTGGGCAGGAGGCACAGATCATTATAACTGTTTGCATCTGATGGGCAGTCAGCCGGAGATTTTGCGCCTGACAACCGACAGCATGTATACAGATTCAAATTTCATGATCAGTACTAAAACTGAAAAGTGCTATCAGGTCATTGCATTTGAGAAAGGAGGGAATGTAGCAAGCAGCAAAAGTAATATTGTTTGTGTGCCATACAAAAGCTTCATTTGGATACCGACCGCCCTGACAGTTAATGGCGACGGGTTAAATGAATCTTTAAAAATCAATGCTTATGGCATTAGTTCTTTTAAGATTGAGATATTCAATCGCTGGGGACAGAAAGTCTATCAATCATCTGATTTATCCGAAATGTGGTTGCCAAATAACGACCAACAGGGCGTCTATATCTTTGTAGTTAAAGCTAGTTCTGAATACGGAGAATATGATGCTCGGGGCACCATTACAGTGTTGAGATAAGGAAAATCCAACACCACTAAACAATGCAACTTTGGCAGTTGCAGAATGAATCATTATTTTTATCAATTAAATGTCATTAATGGTATATTTGTATAAATAAAATCAAGATATGATTATGAAAATCAAATTACCTTTAGCTGTTTTTATCTTATGTTTCACTCATTTTTCCGCCCTTTCGCAAACCAATCTGGGTTTTGAACAGTGGGAAAGTATTGACACTTATGAAGATCCGAAGAGTTGGAATACATTTAATAATTTCACTGCATTTGGGACAAATGTTAGTTGCAGTAAGACCAATGGGCATTGGGGAAATCATGCGGCAAGATTAACTTCTGTAATCATTCCAGCAGCAAGTGATACCCTGCCGGGAGCCCTTTATCAGGCAGTTCCCTATACAAAAAGACCCAAATCACTGAACGCATATTATAAATATTCCGGAAAAGCAGCGGATTCAGCCTATATACTTGTCATGTTTTTCAAGGGTGGAATGGATACTGGCAATCTCATTGGCAGTGCCACTTTGTATCTCTCCTCAAAATCCAACTGGACGTTTATACAGGGGAATATAGAATGGGAAAGCACGGAAACACCGGATACGATGATGCTGTTCGTCAACACCTCTTTCACAAACTATTTTGATACGGTTTATGTTGATGATATTGGAATTTCTGATTTCAATACGGGTTTGCAAAGCGTTCAACATACAACACCAATCCTTTATCAGGGCAGTTCGCATTACTTGAATGTGTTGGACGACGGCCAGGTCATGCCAAAACATTTGGTTCTGAGAAACCTATACGGTGCCGTTGTGTTCGATGAGGATATTCAATCAAATACAATTGATATCGGTTATTTGCCTGTTGGGTTGTATGTCTACGAACTGCTGACGGAAGATGGCCCGGTGACAGGGAAATTATTGATTGGAAAATCAGATTGATGCAAATTGGAACAGGGATCAATTTTTTAGAATTTTTTTATACACCTGTTCGCCTGAACTGCTTCTGAGCTGTATAAAATAGATGCCTGCAGGGAACATGGAACAATCCAGGTTGAATGCATTGGTTTCAATCGGGAGTTCTTGGGAATAAAGTATCCGTCCTGCATGATCTATGATGGTATAAGCACTGATATTGGTCTCTCCTGAAGACACCTGGCAGAAGCCGGATACTGGCATGGGAGAAATTACAACCTGCATATTGTTCCTGACCCTGGTTTCGTCTATATCCATTCCCCAGAACTGTACAATGGCGGTATCGCTGTAAATGGCATTGTTGTTATACTGGACTGCCTTGACTCTGTAATGGTATATAGTGTTCCAGGTAACGTTTTCATCCCGGTAAGCACCCTGGGTGTTGCCCAGACTGTCAATCGTGTTGAAATTGATGCCGTCAGTGCTTTTTTCAATGGTCTGGAACCTGACATCTTTCCTGCAGATGTTCCAATTGATGATGGCACTGGGTATCTGATCTCCCCAGCCGTTTAAATGGAACTTTTCAGTCGAGGATATTGTATTGGTTACAAATACAATCGTTTCCCATGTGGTGGCGGCAATTAATACTCCTTGCCTGTATTCCCTGATTTCGAAAGCTACAAAAAACTCGCCGGTACCAGGGCATTGGATGATAAGGTTGCGCTTGTTTTGGTCCAGTTTAAAAATGGACGAGGTTCCAAGAGGGAAATTGGCCGAAAAACCAGCGGTATAATTTGAAGCTTGCGGACCTTGTGGCGCCACAAAATTAATGAAAGGCTCTGGATAATTCTGACTAATGGAGGCACCAATTTTTGGCTGTACAATTTCAATGACTATAGAGTCCTTGTCCAAATCAGTTATAAAAAAAGGAATGGTATCAGTTCTGCTAGGGTTGCCAATAATGTGGTCGATTGAAAATCCAGCATTGTTGTTGCTTAGCTTCCCCGGAATGGTACAAATGGTCGTTGTGCCCAGATCCGGTTGTCCATCCTGGTTAGTGCGCAGAGGGCTGGATGCAATACGGCAACACATTTGATTTGTGACATAATATCCGTAGTCATCCGGCTTTAGATCCACTATTTGTTCATAGATGGATTTTTCGACACATTGACCGTAACAGTTGGGTTCTTTTTCCCTGCTTTTTACTGGCACATTCAGTGATTTGTATAGTTTGCCGGTGTTCCTCGAATAAATACCGAAATAAACACTGTCTTTCAATAAAATGCTGCCAGGTTCACAACTCCTGCCATAATGCAAGGCTATCCTGTATTGCATATCACCATTCGGCTGGGTTTTTAAATAGGTGTATTCAAAATGGCTCTTGATTGTATGTGTGCCTGATAAATTCAAGGCCAATAAAGTGATGCATAAAATGAGGAGAATGTGTTTCATATTAATGTTAGACGCAATTAAACACAAAATATTGTAATTATTGCTAAAAAATTAGAAAAATATCACTTTCCCCTTGTCATGGTGGCCCTTCGACAAGCTCAGGTTGATATTTCCGAACCATTATTCACTCACATACACCCTTTTTACCCTCTGTGAAACGGAGGTCAGGATCTCGTAGGGAATGGTATCGAGTTTCTCTGCTACAACATGGATGGAAGTATTTTTACCGAACAATATGGCCTCGTCACCTTCGTTGCATTGCACATGGGTCACGTCCACCATGCACATATCCATGCACACATTGCCGACTATCGGTGCGTATTGCCCGTTGATCTCAAAGCTGCCTTTGCCATTGCTGAGCGCCCTGCTCAGTCCATCGGCATATCCCAATGCCAGTATGGCTATTCTCCTGGCCTTGTCCGACATGGATTTCCTCGCATACCCGACGCTTTCATTCGCATCTATCTCCTTGATCTGGGAAATGGTGGTCTTGAGGGTGAACACAGGCTCAAGGAGACCTTCAAATTTACCGGTGGGGTCTATGCCATATAAGCCGATGCCAAGTCTCACCATGTCCAGTCCTTCCTGTTTAAAACGAAGTGTGGCAGCTGTATTGCTGATGTGTTTCAAGGTTGTATACCCAATATTCTCTTCAATTTCAGCGGCGACTGCCTTAAACGTATTGAACTGAAGGGCTGTAAAATCATCAAACTGGGCTTCATCGCTCGCCGACAGATGAGAAAAAATAGAAGCGATGTAGAGCCTGGGATTGTTTTTGATGAAGATGGTCAGGGCCGGAATGTCCTCCTGTTTAAAACCCAGCCTGTGCATGCCCGTATCTATCTCTATGTGCATCCTCAATGTCTGGAGTTCTATCTTGTTTGACAGGGCCTTGAGTTGATTAACGCTGAAAATCACGGGTTCCAGCCCATACCTTATCAATTGCTCGAATGCATCCTCATCGGCATTCATCACCATGATGGGCATCTTGATGCCGTTTTGCCTCAATGCGACTCCTTCATCAGAATAGGCAACTGCAAGATAATCCACCTTATGCTGTATCTGCTTGGCCATTTCATAACTACCGCTTCCATAGGCAAAAGCCTTCACCATGGCCATTATTTTGATACCGGGTTCCAGGCGGTCCTTGATGATCATCAGGTTGTGCAAGGCGGCACTCAGGTTGATTTCAAGGACTGTTCCATGGGATAATTGCTCCAGTCTTTTTACGATGCTTTCAAAGCGGAATTTCCTTGCGCCCTTGATAAGTATGGTCTCATCACGGAACTTGATATCGTAAAAATGATCCAGGAAATCGCTTGTGTTCTTGAAAAACATAAATTCAAAATGACTTGGAAACATGTCATTATGCGTATAAAAAACAGGCCCGATGGCAATCAGGCGGTTGACTTGTTTCTCAGTCAGCAGGCTTTGTACCTGCCTGCATAATTCATCCGGACTTAGCCCGCTTTCTTCAATATCCGACAAGATGACTGTGGTCTTTTGATGTATGGTCTGTTGTTTCAGGAAAGACAAAGCGGTGCTGAGCGCATTTAAGTCATTGCTGTAACTGTCATTTACCAGCAGGCAATTGTGTATTCCCTTTTTCAGTTCGAGGCGCATGCTAACCGGTGTTAATTGCATAAACAATGTGGGCTCAAAACATTCCATAAAAAGAGTGCACAACCAGCAAATGCAACAATTTTCGATAGATGCCTCATCTGTAAATGGGATGCGTATGCTGATCTCCTCATCCTTGTAAAGGGCAGTAAGGCCGGTACCTGTTGCATCCATTTGTTTTTTTATAATATTCAGGTCTGCCTTTGCTTCATTAAACCCGAAACTCAGTATGCGCGTTGAAATTTTATCAGCAATGGATGGATTGTATTGCATCAACACCACCTGGCAATTCCTGAACAATTTCAGTTTTTCCTCGATTTTCTGCTCAAAACTTTCGAATCCCTCATTGTGGGCAGTGCCTAAATGAGTCAATATACCAATACCCGGCTGTATGATCTTTTCCAGGGCCTCCATTTCATTCACGGTGGAAATGCCAGCCTCGAATATGCCTAATTCATGGGAAGCCTGCAGTTGCCAAACGCTCAGCGGAACACCTATCTGGCTGTTATAACTCTTGGGACTGAAACAGATATTTTTACCTGGGTTCATCAATTGCACCAGCCACTCCTTGACAATGGTCTTGCCATTGCTGCCGGTAATGCCAATCACGGGGATATTAAATTCTTTTCTGTGTACAGCCGCCAGTACTTGTAGTGCTTTTTTGACATCGTCCACGAGCAAAAAATTGCACTTGTTGTTTTTTGGAATGGGATATGATTCATCAACAACAAAAACCGTTACGCCTTTTTCAATCAGTTCAGCGATATACACATGTCCATCATTGAACTTTGTCTTCAACGCAAAGAATATACTTGTTTCAGGATTGGTAATGGTCCGGCTGTCGATCAGCAATTGCCAGTTCCTGCTTGGATTTCCCTTACCCTTGAGCTGCCCATGGGTAAATTCGGCTATTTGGGTAAGTGAATACATCAATTCTACAAACCTACATTTTTTCTTGTCAGTTTTTTTATTTAGGTTCGAAAAATATTTAAGATGTCGAACGATTTAAAACAACAATTGGGATTATTTTCTGCGGTGATGGTGGTGATCAGCGCCATGATTGGCAGTGGCGTATTTAAGAAGATCTCTGCCATGAGCACCGATCTTCAGCACAGCGGTTGGGTGATAGCCGCATGGACCGCAGCGGGACTGATTACCCTTATGGGTTCGCTCAGCAATGCCGAGGTTGCGGGAATGATAGCCAAGCCTGGTGGGCAATACGTTTATTTCAAGACCATGTATGGCAAAGTGTTTGCATTTTTATTTGGCTGGGCCTCTTTTTCAGTCATTCAGACAGCAACTGCTTCATCCGTTGCTTATGTATTTGCCGAATCGATCAATAAGTTCGTGACGCTTCCCCAATTGCCTCCGAACATTGCGGAAATAACACTTTTCTCAATCAAGGATTTTCACATGCAGCCGTTCAGTAATTTTGGAGTCAAGATGGTGGCCTGCCTGCTTGTGATCCTGCTGTCAGCCATCAATTACAGGGGAATCGCTTATGGTGAAAAGATAGGAAATATCCTGGGAGGAACTGTGGTGGTTGGTATTTTGTTTGTCATACTGCTTTCATTTTTGGGTGGGGATCAGCCTTCAGTGATCAGCAATGGAGCGGGGGGAGCTACCATAACCTTTGCCTCGTTTTTTTCGGCAATGCTTGCCGCTTTCTGGGCCTATGAAGGGTGGAATAATGTAGGATTTCTTGGAGGTGAAATAAAGGATGCCAAAAGAAATATCCCGATCGCACTGGGATTGGGCACCCTCATCGTCATGATATTGTATGTGTCTGTCAATACTGCCTATTTCAAGGCGGCCGATATCAATTTTTACACTTCGTTGCAAGAGAAGCAAAATGCGATTGCCGCAGTAGAAGCCATGAACCAGGTATGGATATATGGCGGATTGTTTATTTCCATCTTGATACTTGTAAGCACCTTCAACAGCACCAATAACAGCCTGATGTCAGCACCCCGTATTTATTATGCGATGGCCAATGATGGCTTGTTCCTGAAAAGCGCGGCAAAGACACATCCGCTATTCCTGACGCCACATAGGGCTATACTTTACCAGATGGTATGGTGCATGGTCCTGATCACAAGCGGAAGTTTTGATATGCTGACAGAGATGCTGGTGTTTGTAGCCTTCATCTTTTACGGATGCGGGGCGTTCGGGGTCATTGTATTGCGCTATAGGATGCCGAATGAAGCGAGACCGTACAAGGTTCCGCTGTATCCATTGATACCGTTGGTATTTACATTGTTCAGCGCGTTCCTGGTGTTTTATTCCATTATGGATTCACCGGGAAATGCAATTGTAGGTTTATTGTTGGTAGGACTTGGCTTGCCGGTATATTACCTGGTGAACAGGAAATAAGTTATTTACCTGCTACTTGCTTTTTTTCCACCCTGTCCTCATATTCGAGGAAGGCTGCCAATATCAGTTGGGAATAATTCTGTGAAGAAGTCTTGAACCTGCCTGCTGAAGTATTCCAGAGTTGTTTGATAAGTTCAATATCATTGCCGGGTTGGGGAATTGAATTCAAGGCTGACTGAACGTTGCCGGCGCCGGCATTGTAGACATGCATGACAAACAGTTTAAACCATAATTCATTCTGGTTTGTGCTGATGCCCCTTGCTTCAAGCATTTGTTGAGCATAAGGTATACAAACGGTTTTAATTAACTGACTTGCAGCATATGCAGATCTTGAAAAATTGGCGCGTTCATCAACCTTTTTGTTCACCCTAAGGCCATAACTCCTCGCCACGCCTTTCATCAACTGGAAGGGCCCGTAAGCACCTGCTGTTGATTTCTGGAGCTGATTAGGGCTTTCTATCAATAGTATGGCTTTTGCATACCAGCCATCAACACCATTGTTTTCAAATTCCTGCATACCCTTTGGAATCCTGGCAGCTATTTTTTCGAAGGTATAGAAAAAACTTTTGCCCATTGTACTGACGATCTTTGGTGTATCCAATAT
>JANWHK010000146.1 GCA_025450395.1 Bacteroidia bacterium | reverse complement strand
TTTTTATTTTTCTACTTTTAAATGTTATTACTAAGTTCCCTGTTGATTATTCTTCGAAGGTCATTTCGATACCCAATCCCCTTAATTCATGTATCAATACATTGAATGATTCAGGAATTCCGATCTGTGTGATGTTATCACCTTTAACGATGGCTTCGTAAGTTTTAGCACGACCCATGATATCATCAGACTTGATGGTCAGTATTTCTCTCAGGATATTTGCCGCACCGAATGCTTCAAGTGCCCAAACCTCCATCTCACCAAACCTCTGTCCACCGAACTGTGCTTTACCACCCAATGGCTGTTGTGTGATCATTGAGTATGGTCCGATAGAACGCGCGTGCATCTTATCATCTACCATGTGACCCAGTTTAAGCATATAGATGATACCAACGGTTGTAGGCTGGTCGAATCTTTCACCGGTCAGTCCGTCGTAAAGGAATACCTGTCCATTGATAGGCAGGTTGGCCTTCTTTGAATATTCGTTGATTTGCTGAGGTGAAGCACCGTCAAAAATCGGGGTGGCGAATTTCAAGCCAAGTTCTTTACCGGCCCATCCCAAAACAGTTTCGTAGATCTGTCCAAGGTTCATCCTTGAAGGCACACCCAGCGGATTCAATACGATGTCTACAGGTGTTCCGTCTTCCAGGAACGGCATATCCTCTGCGCGTACAATACGTGCAACAATACCCTTGTTACCGTGTCTTCCCGCCATCTTGTCACCGACTTTCAGTTTACGTTTCTGAGCCACATATACTTTAGCCATTTTCAAGATACCCGTTGGTAATTCATCTCCAACAGTAATAGCGTAATATTCCCTCCTGTAGGCTGCATAAATCTCAGTTACCTGTGATTTAAAGTTCTTCAGGATCTTGTTCACCATGATGTTTTTCTCGGCATCTGATGTCCAGTTACCAAAATTAACATTATCGTATTCTACAGATGAAATGTTCTTAAGCGTGAACTTGGTTCCTTTTGGAATCATGTCATCACCATAAACTGCTTTCACACCTGCGGAAGTTTTACCGTTCAGCACCTTGAATAATTTCTGGACAAGTGTCTCAGTGACTTTAGCCTTGTTCTTCTTGTATTCAACCTCATTCTTGGCTAATTTAGCCTTTTCATCGGTTTTGGCGCCTTTTTCCTTCTTGGTTTTTGTAAACAGTTTTTTATCGATAACGATACCTTCAGTAGATGGAGGTGCCTTTAAAGATGCGTCTTTCACATCACCGGCCTTATCACCGAAGATAGCCCTCAGCAATTTTTCCTCCGGAGAAGGTTCAGTCTCACCCTTTGGTGTGATCTTACCGATAATGATATCGCCTTCCTTCAGTTCAGCTCCTACCCTTATCAGACCATTTTCGTCCAGGTTTTTGGTAGCTTCCTCACTGACGTTTGGAATATCATTGGTAAGTTCTTCCTCACCTCTTTTGGTATCCCGTACTTCGAGTTCGAATTCATCTATATGTATAGAAGTATACCAGTCGTCGCTTACTACTTTTTCAGAGATAACGATGGCATCCTCAAAATTATATCCCTGCCAAGGCATGAATGCCACTTTCAGGTTCCTGCCAATGGCAAGTTCACCGTCTTGTGTCGCATAACCTTCACATAATACTTCACCTTTAAGTACCCTCTGGCCTTTTCTTACGATTGGCCTCAGGTTGATACACGTGCTTTGATTGGTCCTTAAGAACTTGGTCAGTGTATAGGATTTCAGGTTGTTTGCAAAATTCACCAATTCATCTTCATCAGAAAAATCGTAACGGATCCTGATTTCATTTGCATCTACGTAATCAATTGTACCATCGCCTTCAGCCATGATGAGTGCCCTTGAATCGCGTGCAACCCTTTCCTCGAGACCTGTTCCCACAATAGGGGATTCAGGACGAAGCAAAGGAACTGCCTGACGTTGCATATTAGATCCCATCAGCGCCCTGTTCGCATCATCATGTTCCAGGAAAGGAATCAATGAAGCCGCGATCGAAACGATCTGGTTAGGGGCAACGTCCATAAAGTTGAGCTTGTCAGCATCCACCAGCGGGAAGTCACCTTCGAACCTGGCCTTTATTTCAGTTTTATGATTAAATTCACCCTTGTCATTCACTTCCATGTTACACTGTGCAATGATCTTTCCATCCTCTTCTTCAGCACTCAGGTAAACTACAGGTTTATTAAAATTCACCTTGCCGTTTTCAACCGGCCTGTATGGTGTTTCTATAAAGCCCATGCTGTTGATCTTCGCGTGAACACACAAAGAGGATATCAGACCGATGTTCGGTCCTTCCGGAGTTTCAATTGTACATAAACGTCCGTAGTGTGTATAGTGCACGTCACGAACCTCAAATCCAGCCCTTTCACGTGATAGACCACCTGGTCCAAGTGCAGACATTCTCCTTTTGTGGGTAATCTCGGCAAGCGGGTTGGTCTGGTCCATGAACTGTGATAACTGGTTCGTTCCGAAGAATGAATTGATAACGGAGGACAATGAACGCGCGTTGATCAGGTCAGTCGGCGTGAACACTTCGTTATCACGTATATTCATTTTCTCGCGGATGGTCCTGGCCATACGCGCCAGGCCTACACCAAACTGCGCATATAGTTGTTCACCAACGGTCCTTACACGCCTGTTGCTCAAGTGGTCAATATCGTCCACTTCAGAACGGCTGTTACTTAATTCAATAAGGTATGTGATGATCTTGATGATATCCTCATTGGTCAGGACTTTCACATCCATTGAAGTTGTAAGGTTCAGTTTCTTGTTGATCCTGTAACGGCCAACTTCTCCAAGGTCATAACGTTTGTCAGAGAAGAACAGCCTCTCGATGATACCACGTGCGGTTTCTTCATCGGGCGGGTCAGTATTCCTCAACTGCCTGTAAATATGCTCTACAGCTTCCTTTCCGTTATTGGAAGTATCTTTCTGAAGCGTGTTATAAATGATCGTGAAATCATTCTTGCCTTCTTCTTCCTTGTTCAGGATGATGGTTTTAACACCCGCTTCAACGATCTCGTCGATATGTGAATTTTCGAGTATGGTATCACGCTCGATAATCACTTCATTCCTTTCAATTGATACAACTTCACCGGTATCTTCATCCACGAAATCCTCAACCCAGGTCCTGAGCACCCTTGCTGATAATTTCCTGCCGACGAATTTCTTAAGACCGGTTTTAGACACCTTCACTTCTTCAGCCAGGCCGAAGATATTCAGGATATCCTTATCCGATTCAAAACCGATAGCCCTTAACAGGGTTGTTACCGGGAATTTCTTTTTACGGTCGATATATGCATACATGACGTTGTTGACGTCTGTAGCGAATTCAATCCATGAACCCTTGAAAGGGATAACACGGGCTGAATACAGTTTTGTTCCATTTGTGTGGTAAGATTGTCCGAAGAACACACCTGGTGAACGGTGCAGTTGTGAAACGATCACGCGCTCAGCGCCATTGATGACGAAAGTTCCGCTCGGGGTCATGTAAGGGATGGTTCCCAGGTACACGTCCTGGACTATGGTTTCGAAATCTTCGTGTTCAGGGTCGTTACATGAAAGCTTAAGTTTGGCTTTCAATGGAACAGAATAAGTCAATCCTCTTTCGATACATTCCTGTATGGAATATCTTGGCGGGTCAACAAAATAATCCAGGAACTCCAGATTGAAGATACTTCTTGTATCGTTTATTGGGAAATTTTCCTGGAACACTTTAAACAAGCCTTCGTCAGTTCTTTTGTCTACGTGTGTTTCCAACTGGAAAAATTCTTTGAAAGACTGCAATTGAACATCCAGGAAATCCGGATAGTCAATCACTTTATCAATTGATGCGAAATTGATTCTTTTGGGTTGTTTTACTTTTGTTGCCAATTTGGTAAAATTTATTTTAGGTGTTGTTTTTAACCGATTTTATAAGAAAAATTAAAAACGCCAATAGACCCATCGGTTACTGTGGGTCTATTGGAGTTAAAGGGAGCGTGATATGAAATTACTTAATTTCAACTTCTGCTCCTGTTTCTGTAAGTTTAGCTTTTAATGCTTCAGCTTCATCTTTTCCGATGTTTTCTTTTACAGGTTTTGGAGCTCCGTCTACCAGGTCTTTAGCTTCTTTCAAGCCAAGTCCGGTTAAATCTTTCACGACTTTAACAACATTTAATTTGTTAGGGCCGGCGGCTTTCAGGATTACAGTGAATTCGGTTTGAGCAGCAGGTGCTTCTGCGCCAGCGGCGGCAGGAGCGGCTGCAACAGCTGCAGCAGCAGCTGGTTCTATACCATGTTCATCTTTTAAAATTTTGGCTAATTCGTTTACCTCTTTAACGGTAAGATTAACTAATTGTTCAGCAAATGCTTTTAAGTCTGACATTTTCTTGATTGTTTTTTTTTAATTGTTTTTAATTTTTTTCTGATAATGTTTTCACGATGCCGGCAAGTTTGCCGCCACCACTCTGCAACGCTGAAATAACGTTACGAGCCGGGGATTGTAATAATCCCAGGATTTCTCCGAGTAGATCCTCTTTGGATTTTAAAGTACTAAGTGCTTCCAGTTGGTTGTCACCAATGTAAACAGCTGTGTCAATATAAGCTCCCTTCAGTGAAGGCCTTGTGCCTTTTTTCCTGAATTTCAGGATAGCCTGAGCCGGAGCCTTCATGTTGTCGCTGAATAACAGTGCTGATGTACCTTTCAGGGCACCTTCCAATTCACCAAAATCCTTCCCGGAGTTGCGCATAGCTTTTAATATCAATGTATTTTTAGCTACGAGCATTTGAATGCCGTTCTTGAATAACTCCCTCCTGAAATTATTTGTATCAATTGCTCCAATACTTGATGTATCGGCAATGTACAAAACATTTGCAGTTTTGAATTTCTCAGTTAGTACGGCAATTTCTGCGTTTTTTTCTTCTCTGTTCATTGAATTTGTTTAAATACCTGGAATTGATTTGATGTCGATGCATAAACCAGGACTCATGGTTGAGCTGATGTATACACTTTTAAAATAAGTCCCTTTGGAAGAAGAAGGCTTAAGTTTGCTTAGAGTCTGCATGATTTCAGCAGCATTCTCAGCGATTTGATTAGGTTGGAAGCTAACCTTGCCGATTGAAGTGTGGATAATTCCGGTCTTGTCAACTTTGAAGTCGATTTTACCGGCCTTTACTTCAGTAACGGCTTTTGCCACGTCAGGAGTAACAGTTCCTGATTTTGGATTTGGCATCAGGTTACGGGGACCCAATATTTTTCCTAGCTTACCAAGCTTTGCCATAACAGCTGGCATGGTAATGATAATGTCTACGTCTAACCAGCCACCGCTGATCTTTTCTATATAATCGTCCAATCCCACGAAGTCTGCACCTGCTGCCTTGGCTTCTGCTTCCTTGTCAGGAGTGCACAATACCAATACACGTACAGTCTTACCGGTTCCATGAGGAAGTGTCGCCACACCTCTTACCATCTGGTTTGCCTGTTTAGGGTCAACCCCGAGGCGTACATCTATGTCAACAGATGAATCGAACTTGGTGAATGTTATATCTTTTAATATCTTAGATGCTTCGTCCAAAGAATATACCTTGGCGTTATCCGCTTTTTCTAAAACTTTCTTTCTATTTTTTGTCAGTGCCATTGTCTTGTTATTAAAAAGGTTTATTTCCTGCGATTGTGATTCCCATGCTCCTGGCTGTACCGGCTACCATGTTCATGGCAGACTCGACCTGGAAACAGTTTAAGTCCGGCATCTTTTCCTCAGCGATCTTCCTCACCTGCTCCCAGGTAAGTTCGGCCACTTTGTTACGGTTCGGTTCAGCTGAACCTTTAGCTGCCTTTGTAGCTTCCAGAATCTGGGTTGCTACAGGTGGTGTCTTGATAAGGAAGTCAAACGATTTATCCGAATACACCGTAAGGACTACTGGTAATACTTTACCCATCCTGTCCTGTGTACGCGCATTAAACTGTTTACAAAATTCCATGATGTTTACACCTTTTGAGCCCAGAGCAGGTCCAATGGGAGGTGCGGGATTTGCTTGTCCGCCTTTTACTTGTAATTTTACGAATCCTGTGATTTCTTTTGCCATTGTTATATTTACTTTTATTCTTTTTCTACCTGGTTATAATTAAGTTCCAATGGGGTTCTCCTTCCGAAGATCTTTACCATGACTTTTAATTTTTTCTTTTCTTCATTTACTTCCTCAATGATACCGCTGAAACCGGAGAACGGTCCGTCGGTAACCTTGATAGGTTCGCCAACAATGAATGGTTCTGTTGAATCGGTGTCCATTGTACCATTTTCATCGGCATTGCCCAATATCCTGTTAACTTCAGCCTGCCTGAGCGGGACAGGGTTATCCTTGGAACCTAAAAATCCCACAACACCATTAATACCCTTGATAGTCGCAGCCACTTCACCATGAAATTTAGCCTGTATCAATATGTAACCAGGGAAATAATTCCTTTCCTTGGCTATTTTTTTACCATTCTTGATCTGGTATACCTTCTCCATAGGGATCAGTATCTGTGGCACATAATCCGTAAGTTTAGCCTTGATAAGCTCACTTTCCAGGTTGGCTTTCACCTTTTTTTCCTGGCCGGATACCGCCCTAACCACATACCATTGTAAGTCTGTTGCTTCCATTCCCATTATTTGAACAAGCTATAAAAAAAATCCAGTCCATAACCTAAAGTATAATCAATAGCCCAAACGATAAGGGCAAAGATTAACGACGCGATCAGGACAATGATTGCACTTTCACGAAGTTCATCCCAGGTTGGCCAGGTCACTTTGTTAAGTAACTCGTCAACTGAATGGTTCCACATGTTTTTTATTTTTTCCATTTTGTTGTCTTTTTGCACGAGAGGAGAGATTCGAACTCCCATCAAAGGTTTTGGAGACCTTTATTCTACCCTTGAACTACTCTCGTAAAAAAACGTTAGTCACCCCTGCGTTTAAACAGGGGTGACTACCATCTCTTTTGATTATTTTTTAGTCCAGTATCTCTGTTACCTGACCTGCTCCGATTGTCCTGCCACCCTCACGGATTGCAAAACGCAATGATTTTTCCATTGCTATCGGCTGTATCAGTTGAACAGTGATAGTGATATTATCTCCGGGCATACACATTTCAACACCTTCAGGTAATGAAACTTCACCAGTCATGTCAGTGGTACGGAAATAGAACTGTGGACGGTATTTGTTAAAGAACGGGGTATGACGGCCACCTTCTTCTTTGCTCAACACGTAAACTTCAGCTCTGAATTTTGCATGTGGAGTAACAGAACCTGGTTTGCAGATTACCATACCTCTCTTGATTTGTTCTTTATCGATACCACGCAACAGCATACCTGCGTTGTCACCGGCTTCACCCCTATCGAGCAATTTACGGAACATTTCAACACCTGTAATGGTTGATGTCATTTTTTCGTCTCCCAATCCAATGATTTCTACAGAGTCACCAACATTCACTACACCTCTTTCAATACGGCCTGTAGCAACAGTACCACGACCTGTGATTGAGAACACGTCTTCCACTGGCATCAGGAAAGGCTGGTCGATCAATCTTGGAGGAATAGGTATATAAGTATCAACTGCATCCATCAATTCCATGATTTTTTCTACCCAAACCGGATCAGCGTTCAATCCACCTAAGGCAGAACCGCGTATGATTGGGGTATTGTCACCATCGAAACTGTAGAAACTCAACAGTTCGCGGATTTCCATTTCCACCAGGTCCAACAATTCAGGATCGTCGACCATGTCGCATTTGTTCATAAATACTACAAGTTTAGGCACTCCTACCTGGCGAGCCAGAAGGATATGTTCACGGGTTTGTGGCATCGGTCCGTCAGTGGCAGCCACTACAAGGATCGCACCGTCCATCTGGGCCGCACCAGTTACCATGTTTTTAACATAGTCGGCGTGACCCGGGCAGTCTACGTGGGCGTAGTGACGGGTTGCCGTTGAATATTCAACGTGAGCAGTATTAATAGTGATACCGCGTTCTTTTTCTTCAGGAGCTGAGTCGATTGATTCGAAAGAACGTGCTTCTGATAAACCCTTATCAGATAATACTTTGGTAATTGCTGCAGTTAAAGTAGTTTTACCATGGTCCACGTGACCAATGGTACCAATGTTAACGTGGGCTTTAGAGCGGTCAAATGTTTCTTTTGCCATGATTAATTTTGATTTTTTTTATTTGTTATTGTTTAATTTCTTTATTTTATTCTATCTGAGCCATTGAAGGGATTTGAACCCTTGGCCTCTTCCTTACCAAGGAAGTGCTCTACCCCTGAGCTACAACGGCTTGGTTTTGCAATCAAATGTTGTTGTGAAATTATAACAATCAACATTTAATTTTTTTTCCAATGTGAGCGAAAGGCAATCACTTCAAGTTAAGGTACTAACCTGTCACTATACTTGATTTCCTTCAACTGCGAGCGGGAGACGAGGCTCGAACCCGCGACCTACAGCTTGGAAGGCTGTCGCTCTACCAACTGAGCTACTCCCGCAATTTTCTTTTTCCGATACCGGAACCTGTTGCCATCTTCCGGACCGGCATATCAACTGATATCAACATTCACATCATGATGGTTGCACACCTGATGTGGGGAGTGGTGGATTCGAACCACCGAAGCCGAAGCAACAGATTTACAGTCTGTCCCATTTAGCCACTCTGGAAACTCCCCTTTTAATAGCGCTGAGCCACTTGTCGGGATCGAACCAACGACCTACTGATTACAAATCAGTTGCTCTACCAGCTGAGCTAAAGTGGCATGTAAAAGAACGTTACTTTTTTACTTAATTTTTGGAATTCTGTAAAAAGGACTGCAAAAGAAGTGCTTTTTATTGACATTTCAAAGCGTTTTGATAAAAATATTTCATAAAAAAAGCCCCTGGTTTTACCAGAGGCTTTGTGCATAGTCTAATAAATAGGAAACTGATGTATAAATTATATATTGTATATATAGAATTAACCTATATATAACCTATACCTGAGCTACCTTTTCTTTGTATCGGATCAATTGCGATTTCAAAGCATCTTCTGCCTTGTCCAGGGCATTTTCGAACGTTTTATCATGAGCTTCAACAAATAATGTGCTGTTTGAAACATTCATCTTGATCTCAATGATCTTGTTTTCCTTCTCGTCAGACTTCTGAACCTTGAGGTAAACGGAGGCATCGATGACTTTATCGTAATAATGTTCCAACTTATTAAGTTTCTGAATAATTAAATCAAGCAGTTTCTTGTCCGCCCTGAAATTGGTGTTTTGAAATTGAATTTCCATAATTGAATAAAAAATAATTTGTAGGTGTTAGGGTTATTTTGCGCCCTTTGGATGCGCTGATTTGTGGATCTTTTTTAAACGTTCGACACTGTTATGCGTATAGATCTGTGTCGCTGATAGATTGGCATGCCCAAGCAATTCCTTTATTGCGTTCAGGTCGCTGCCATGATTGAGAAGATGTGTTGCAAAAGTGTGTCTTAACACATGCGGACTTTTCTTGTTCAGGGTGGTGTGACGCGATAAAAGCGTCTTGACACTCCTGTAAACAAAATTGGGATAGAGTTTTATTCCTTTCGCTGTATTGAAAACAAACGGGCTTAAGGGATAAATATCCAGGTAATTCGTCAGAATATTAGATAGTTCTGTTGTTATAGGTATTATTCTTTCTTTGTTTCGCTTTCCTAAAACTTTGATTGTTTGTTGGTTCAGGTCGATATTTTTCTTTTCCAGGTGAATCAATTCATTCAATCTTATGCCTGTGTGGTACAAAGTTAATAAAATATCATTAGCCAAATGCATATTTTCATCTTTTTTTTCGACGATAATATCCTCTATCATGTCCGACATTTTATTTTCCTCTATAAACACGGGGAGTTTACGTGAAGTCTTGGGTGAGCTGACCTTTAGCATCGGATTCCTGTCAGTCAAACCATGCCTCAGCAGGTATTTATAAAAAGATTTTAATGCGGAAATCTTGCGGTTGACACTTTTGGCATCTATTTTGGAGGCCATCAATTCCGACAACCAACTCTTGATAAATAGATGAGAAACCTCTTTTATTGATTTTACCTCGAAATTCTTCTGCAGATAACTGAAACACTGCTCGAGGTCATGAGAATAGGCCTTATACGTGTGAACAGAAACTTTTTTCTCTGAACCCAGGTAAGCCTGGAATTGCTGTATAAAAAAAACGTCCGACAAATTGATTATCGGACGCTAAATTAATATTTTTTTTTGATTAATTGGCTTCTTGATTTTGAACATAAGACCTGTAAGCGGCTTTTTTAACTTCCATCCTTCTTGTAATAGATGGTTTTTCGAATGCCTGCCTGCTTCTCAATTCTTTCATAATGCCTATTTTTTCATACTTTTTCTTGTATTTTTTTAGGGCTTTGTCTAAATTTTCGTTGTCTTTTACGTTAATATATATCATCTAAATGCTTAAAATTAGGATGGCAAAGGTAATTAAATTTATAAATAAAAACAAATTATTTTAAAATTTGCCTGGCAATTACCAGTTTTTGTATTTCTGAGGTTCCCTCACCTATTGTGCACAATTTGCTGTCCCTGTAGAATTTCTCCACCGGAAAATCCTTGGTATATCCATACCCGCCAAAGATCTGCACTGCATCTGTCGCTACTCTCACAGAGGTTTCACTGGCATAATACTTGGCCATAGCCGACACTTTGGTCACCGGCATACCATTGTTCTTTAAATGACATGCTTCATGTATCAACAATTCAGAGGCTTCTATCTGGGTTGCCATGTCTGCAAGTTTAAACCCTATGGCCTGGAAATGGGCAATCGGTTGACCAAACTGTTCCCTCTCCAAAGCATATTTAACGGATGCCTCGTAAGCACCTTTTGCTATACCCAGGGCCAATGAAGCAATGGATATCCTGCCACCGTCCAATACCTTCATGGATTGTATAAAACCATCCCCTATATTGCCGAGTATAGCACTTTCATGCACCCTGCATTCTTCAAAAACCATTTCCGCTGTTTCGCTGGCACGCATCCCCAGTTTATTTTCCTTTTTTCCAGCCTTGAATCCCGGATTGGTCCGCTCAACAACAAATGCCGTAATGCCATGCGAATCCAGCAATTCGCCGGTTCGCGCCAATACCACAGCCACATCACCTGAAAGGCCATGTGTGATCCAGTTCTTGGCGCCGTTGATTCTCCAATATTCACCATCCTGCTTAGCCGTCACTTTCATCCTCATGGCATCACTTCCTGTGTTGGCTTCTGTAAGTCCCCAGGCTCCTATCCATTCTCCGCTCGCCAATTTCGGCAGCCATTTGAGTTTTTGCTCATGGGTACCAAACTGTAAAATATGACCGGTACACAAGCTGTTGTGGGCAGCCATGCTCAAGCCGATGGAACCGCAAACCTTGGAAATCTCAACAATGGCATCCGCGTATTCATAATATCCTAATCCGGAACCACCATATTCTTCAGGGACCAACATACCGAGAAGGCCAAGCTGGCCCATTTCATGAAATAACTCCCTTGGAAACTTCTGGGATTCATCCCAATCCATCACATTCGGCCTGATATTTCTTTCGGCAAAATCCTTACACATTTGCCTGATCATTGTCTGGCTCTCGGATATATTAAAGTTCATAATTTTTGCAAAAATATAATTTAATTTGTAACAATATTACTGTTTTAAAATTTAATGTAGTTTTTTATTTTATTTAATGTCAATTCGTTGAGTGCTACAACTTTCATGAGGTCTTCTACTGTTTGGTAATCGCCGTGCTGTTTCCTGTACTGTATAATAGCATTGGCCTGGTTCCTGTCAATATACGGATGTTCATCGAGTGTCCTGAAATCCGCCTTGTTGATCTCCAGCGGCCTGACAGCCGATAAGTCAAGCGTCAGTTGAGGCAGCATCATTGTGATGGTTTCAGGTTTTAAGCCATACACTTCCTGAAGCTGGTCAAGACTGTAAAACCCTCCAAGCTTTGACCTGAACTCGACAATACGTTTGGCGAGTTTGCCCCCTATGCCGGGCAGACTGATCAATTGTGTGGTGTCCGCCGTGTTGATATCTATCAATTGTTTTGCCTTAACAGGTCTATTTGACTGAAACCTTTCATCCTGAACCGGTTTTTCAAGCGTTTCGGGAAGATCAATATCATTCCACAATGTTTTCACCAAATCCTGGTCTATGCCATATACCTTGTTTAAATCCGCCCTGGTCCTGAATTTTCCGCCAGAAGCCCTGTATTTTTCTATCCTTTTTGCGATGTATGACCTGAATCCAAGAAGCTCGAATTCCCTGACGGTAGCCGTATTGGGATTAAACCTAAATTTGCGTGGACTGAATGAAGTGTTTTTCTCAGGGTATTCCTGGAATGATTCAATAATCTCATTTTCAGAACTATCCTGTCCCGCCCTTTCAGCCAATGCGATAAGTTTGGTGAAATCTGTCTTGTGATCCCTGAAAGCGTCTATATCCATCAATGGATAAATAGAAACAAGCAGGATTAAAGCCACTAAGGCAAAAAAAGCATTCCTTTCTCCTTTTGTGAAATTAAAGTATGATTTCCAAAATTTGAGAAATGTTTTCTTCAAAAGCTTAATGGTTATTGTCCTTCGACAAGCTCAGGATGACAAGCCATTAAAGAGCGGCGTTCATTAATTTATCATGCTTGTATTTACCAGCTGCAAGATTGTTCTTGATCTCGGTAAATGCCTTGATGGTCCTGCTGACGTCTTCCAGTGAATGAACCGCTGTAGGAATAAGTCTCAGGATGATCTGGCCCTTAGGTATCACCGGGTATACCACGATTGAACAGAAAATGTCAAAGTTTTCCCTCAGGTCAAAGGTAAGGTGCGTGGATTCAGCCACAGTACCGTTTAATATCACCGGGGTAACAGGTGTTGAGGTTGTTCCGATTTCAAAACCGGCTTGTCTCAAACCTGATTGTAAAGCATTCACGATTTTCCAAAGATTGTCTTTCAATTCCGGCTTGGTCCTGATCAGGTCCAGCCTTTTCAGCGCACCAATTACCAATGGCATTGGCAATGACTTGGCATATATTTGTGAACGCAGGTTATATCTCAGGTAATCCAGGATGGCTTTAGGACCGGCGACAAAGGCACCAATACTTGCCATGGATTTTGCAAAAGTTGAAAAATGCAGGTCGACCTGGTCGATCACACCTTGTTCTTCTGCAGTGCCGCTACCAGTCTTGCCCATAGTGCCAAAACCGTGTGCATCATCCACAAATAACCTGAAACTATATTTATTTTTCAATTCGGCAATGCCTTTCAGGTTGCCCTGGTTACCGCTCATACCGAAAACGCCTTCAGTGATAACAAAAATTCCGCCGCCGCTTTTCTCTACCAACCTGGTGGCGCGCTGCAATTGTTTTTCGCAGCTCTCCATATCGTTGTGCTTGAACTGGAAACGGTGACCTGCGTGCAGGCGAACACCATCCACAATGCAGGCATGTGATTCAGCATCATAAACGATGACGTCATGCCTGTCCACCATCGCGTCGATAATTGAGACAACGCCCTGGTAACCGAAATTTAAAAGTATGGTATCTTCCTTACCAACAAATGCAGCCAGTTCTCTCTCAAGTTGTTCATGGGGATTGCTGTTACCGCTCATCATGCGGGCACCCATTGGATATGCCATGCCATATTGAGCTGCTGCATCCGCATCAGCTTTCCTTACTTCCGGATGATTGGCCAGTCCTAAATAGTTATTTAAACTCCAGTTCAGTTTTTCTTTTCCGTTGAAAATCATTTTAGGCCCGATTTCACCTTCCAGTTTTGGAAATGTAAAATATCCATGCGCTTCCTTGATATGGTCTCCCAATGGACCCATATTTCTCACTACTTTTTCGAATATATCTGACATATTATTATTGTTGAATTTTTTGCAAAGGTAACCTAATTTTAACTAAAAAAAGCCCCCGTTTCCGGAGGCTCTCTTTTTATTGAAAGTCTTATTTTAAACTGTTGACGTAGAGGGACAAACTGGATTTTATGTTAGACGCCTTGTTCTTGTGTATCACATTGCGTTTAGCTAATTTGTCCAACATGCTGGATGTTTCTACATATAATGTAACAGCTGCGGTTTTTTCAGTGGTTTCACGAAGTTTCTTAACCAGGTTACGGGTTGTCTTATGCTGGTAACGATTTCTTTCGTTTTTAACTTCAGTCTGACGGATTCTCTTGATGGATGATTTATGGTTTGCCATTTTCTATAAAAAGGACTGCAAAGGTAACGATTTTCAAATTATTTCCAAATATTATTTAAAAAATATATTCGCTTTGCAAAAATCACCCTATTTTTGAGCCCGCATGAAGGTTTTAGTTATTGGCAGCCGAATACCCTTTCCACTTCATGACGGAGGTGCCATAGCCACTTATAACCTCCTCAAAGGACTCTCTGAAGCTGGCCTGGAGGTCACATTTGCCTCAGTCAATACAAAAAAACACTTTGTTGATCCCGAAACCATAGCCCGTGAATTCTCATTCCTTAAGACTATTCATACACATTTCATCAACACGGACGTCTCCATTGTGCCTGCACTTATCAACATTTTTTCATCGCAATCTTACAATATAGATAGGTTTTATAAGCAAAGTTTTGAAGACATATTGATTGACCTGGTCTCGAATGAGCAGTTTGACATTATACATTTCGAGGGCCTGTTTGTCGCCGCCTATGCCCCTGCCATCAAAAAAGCAACAAAAACCCCTCTACTGCTCAGGCAGCATAACATTGAATACAATATCTGGAAATCACTTGCGAGGCAAACCAGTTTTTTCCCAAAAAAAATGTATCTCGAATTGCTGGCAAGGAAAATAGAAGACTTCGAAAAAAACATCATTCACAGTTTTGACAGCCTTGTTACCATTACCGAAAATGATGAACAATCGATAGTTCAACTCGGGTATAAGGGCCTGTTAAAAACCATTGCTGCCGGAATTGAAGTCCCAAAAGATGATTCGAATTCGGTCATAGACCCCAACAGTGTCTACCATATCGGCTCCATGGAATGGATGCCAAACCAACAGGCCATGAACTGGTTCCACAGGGATATCTGGCCAATCATCCACAAGCGGAAACCCGATGCGGAATTCTATATGGCCGGGAAGAATATGCCCGACAGGTACCTGCAGTTAAATGACCATGGATTTCATGCACTGGGCGAGGTGACAAGCCTTCAGGATTTCACTGAAAATAAATCGATACTTGTAGTACCTTTAAAAAGTGGAAGTGGTATCCGTATCAAGACGATTGAGGCCATGCTGGCAGGCAAGGCGGTAGTCACTACCAGCCAGGGGGCGCTCGGATTGCCTTTGGTTCACCTTGAACATTGCCTCATTGCAGACAGCAGTGAGGATTTTGCGGATGCTGTGATAAGTTTGCTGGATGACGAGAACCTCAGGAATAAACTGGCTGAAAATGGAAGAAAACTTGCGCTTGAAAACTTCAGCAATGAAGCTGTGACTGCGAAGTGGAAAGGTTTTTATGGGGAATTAATAAGGGGGAATAGATTTCGTTTGTGAGGAACTTATTATTTCACAAACTCGGACAACACACTTTTCTTATTGATAATAGTCCTGATAACTGAATAGGGTATCAGTAATTCCAGGCTTTCATCATCACTTTCTGCCGATTCGGGGTTGAGATAAAAGACAATCCCGTCTGGGGTTATGGCAAATGAATTTTCCAGATTTTCCAGGTATTTATCCGGGTCCGTACAATCTATTTCCGGATCATCTATCTCTTTCATTCCATTGACAATGGCGGTATTGAGAACTGTATGATATGCCGGAACCAACAGGTCTTTCAGTGCCAGTCTATGGACAGAATCTTTTTTAAACCCATATGTATAAAAATTGTGGGTGTAATGGGAATACCCTGTACCTTTCGGAG
>JANWHK010000145.1 GCA_025450395.1 Bacteroidia bacterium | reverse complement strand
TCATGTGAATAGAACAGCAAGGTGCCCTTGTAATCGATAAAACTATTGTTCAGTGACTGAATACTTTCAAGATCCAGGTGGTTGGTAGGCTCGTCCGCGATGACCAGGTTTGGGCTTTCAAGCATGGTTTTGCTCAACATACACCTCACCTTTTCACCCCCGCTTAACACCTTTGCCTTTTTTAAGCTTTCTTCACCGCTGAATAACATCCTTCCCAGGAAACCGCGAATAAATGTTTCATCCTTCTCTTTTGAGTATTGCCTCAGCCAGTCGACCAGGCTCAGGTCTATTCCTTCAAAAAACGGTGAATTATCATTGGGAATATATGATTGCTTGATCGTTACTCCCCATTCCCTGCTGCCTGTTGCAGGTTTATCATTGCCATACAGGGCCTCAAATAATTTGGTGATGGCCAGAGCATTTTTTGACAGGAACACGATCTTGTCCCCTTTGGACACTGTAAAATTGAGATTGCTGAATAAAAATTGTCCGTCGTATTTATAACTGAGATTCTCTACGTTCAGCACCTGGTCACCTGCTTCACGCTCGGGTGTAAAGAAAATGCCCGGATACTTCCGCGTTGAAGGTTTTATCTCTTCAATATTCAGTTTCTCTATCATTTTGCGCCTGCTGGTAGCCTGCTTGCTTTTCGCCACATTGGCACTGAAACGCATGATGAAATCCTGTAACTCCTTTTTCTTTTCCTCTGCCTTCTTGTTCTGGTCGGAGCGTTGTCTTAAGGCCAGTTGGCTACTCTGGTACCAGAAAGTATAGTTACCGGTATATACCTGTAATTTATTAAAATCTATATCCGCCACATGTGTACAAACCGCATCCAGGAAGTGCCTGTCGTGGGATACCACCAATACTGTATTCTCGAAATTGGCCAGGAAATTCTCCAGCCAGCTGATGGTTTCTACGTCCAGGTCATTCGTGGGCTCGTCCATCAGCAATATGTCAGGGTTGCCAAACAAGGCCTGGGCAAGCAAAACCCTCACCTTCTGGTTGTTATTGAGCTCGTGTATGGTCCTGAAATGCAGGTCTTCAGTGATACCCAGCCCGCTTAACAGGGAAGCCGCATCACTTTCCGCGTTCCATCCCTGCATCTCGGTGAACTTTTCCTCAAGTTCACTGGCCCTTATGCCATCCTCATCGTTAAAATCCGCCTTGGCATAAATATGCTCCTTTTCCTTGATGATCTTGTATAATTCCTTGTTGCCTATCATTACGGTCTCAAGCACCTGGAACTGGTCAAACTCAAAGTGGTCCTGTTTCAGGACACTCATGCGCTTGCCTTTTTCAATTTCTACACGACCGGTGGTAGGGTCTATCTCACCGGAAAGTATCTTCAAAAATGTGGATTTACCGGCCCCGTTGGCACCTATGACACCATAACAGTTACCCGGCACAAATTTTACATTGACCTCATCGAACAATACCCTTTTGCCGTAGCGCAGGGAGATATTGGAAACACTAATCATATTCTATTCTTTTACCCCGCTTTTTTTCGGGGCTGCAAAGATAATTATTTTATCTTAATTATTTATATAAGGTGGTGGCGTTTCTACGATTGGCAGGTGGCCACATGCTGACCAAAGCGTCAGCACTCGCCATGACCGGTTCCATAAGATTGATTTCGCAAGCCGTTTCCAGAAAAGATGTCTTGGAAACGGTCATCACGAGGCCTGCCTCAGGCCGTGGTGATCTGTAAAGGCTTTACGATATGCGATTTATTTCCGCTTCTTACCCCCATTCGGCTTGACAATGGTCCTGGTGGTTTCAACCTCATCCTCATCCCTCAATATCAATTCCGTGGCATGCCGTAAACGTAATGAATTCAATAGCTCTGTAAGATTGTATGTTTTCTGTTCAGCGTCCAGCTTCAATTTCTTGTATATCCTGAAAACTGAAACAATACTGCCCAGGGGATCCGGCGCCTCCGGTTTGACAACTGTTTCCTGCTGAGACGCCTGTTTTTTATCAGGCAGGTATAAATCTTCGGCATGAAGCTTTTCATAGGCCGAGGTCAGGCTGTCGAGGTATTCCTGGCTCGGGAAACTGATCATCTCATAATAGGCGACCATCACCTTTTCCCAATTGTCAATGAAATAGGCCACCTTGCCTTTTTTCCTTTTTTTGCCTGTGCAGAAATACCTGTCGAGGCCCCTGTAATAACACATGCCAGGCCTGGAATACATATCGGATATCAGTTGCAGTATGAGTTGTTCATAGCCGGTCCTCAGCCTGTTGTACTTCGTGACCATGATGCTCTTGACTGAATCCGGCAGGCCCTTGTGGTTGAATATACGCAAGGCATGGGTCTCGGCGGTTTGCTTAAAATACGACAATTCCCCTACAAGCCCGTTGTGCAGATGAATATCCTGGTTTTGAGAAGAAAGACCACTTGCGACAAACAAGTAAAAGACAATGGTGGAGAAGACCTTTTTTTTGATGCGATATATAGCTTCACAGCTTTTCACCTCTATTGGTTTTTTTGTTGATTTCCTGCACCTCCGTGATGAATTTAGTCACTTCAGGATCAGAATAGGGACCGTAGGAATCCGAGAGCAATCCTTTAATGCCATCATCCGTTTCTATGGCATACAGGATAGAACTGTCACCCGGGTCGCTGGCGCCTTCAAAACGGTAAAAACTAGGAATCCGCACTTGCTCCGGACCATAGTTTTTATCCATGTCAATATCATACAATCCCTTCTCATTCACCATGAAATTCTCGGTGTAACCTTTTCTTTGCAGCGACTCCATACAGGATGCAAGCGTCTTGAGATCGGCGTCTTTTAGTGGTTCTTCTTGATATTGTTCCATGATTTGGGGATTTAGGGATTATTTTTCAAATATCAGGTGATTCTTGCAAGGGCCAGTTACATGATTCATGGAAGATGTTACACAATACCCATATTTCAATGCAATAATATGTTTTTCCTTTAACTGTGGAGACAAATCAATATGAAATGAATATTATCGGTACCTCAAACAAGTTTGGTCCTTTTATTGGGAATTGGTTATTTTTGTGGGATACCATTCAAAAACATCGAATATCAAGCCTGACTTCAATGAAAATAATAACAAGAAACTTTCTCCTTATAATAAGTATTTCGTTTTGTCATTTGGTTTCAATTGGACAAATATCTTCTATGGGGAAACATTTCAATTTGGATTCTCTGCATGTGCTTTTAAGAAAGGATATTGATGATACCAATAAAGTTATACATTTATATAATCTTTCAAGGGAATTAAGCAACCGCAACACAGACTCTTCCATTATACTTGGTAATCAATCATTGCAATTGGCACAAAAACTTAATTGGAAAGCCGGGGAAGCATACAGTTATATAGTGTTAGGCTGGTGTGACGAATTGCAAGGGAATTTACCTGAAGCATTAACCAAATATTTCAAGGCGGTGCACTTAGCAGAGAATATCCATAATAAATTGATACTCTCCATTGCCCTTGGTGTTACAGGTGATATATATTCGGAACAAGGTGACTACACGAAAGCTATGAACTATTATTTTAGGTCACTTAAGATGGATAAGGAATTAAACAATAAATGGGGCATCGCAAGAAATCTCGGCCTTATTGGAAGCGTGTATAAAAAGCAGCAGAATTATCCAGCCGCTTTGGATTACTACTTTGGAGCATTAAGAATGTGCGAAGAATTAGGTAATATAAATGGAAAAGCTGTTTGGTCAAGCTATATTGGAAGTGTCTATAAACAAACAGGGGATTTTGATAAAGCATTGGACTATTGTTTAAAGTCATTGAAAATGTTTGAAGATTTAGGAAATAAAAATCATATAGCTGAGGACCTTTACAACATAGGTTCTATATACGCCTCCAAAGGAAACTACAAGGAGAGTAGCGATTATCTCTATCATTCACTTGCATTGTCGGGTAAAATAGGTGCACTGCATCATGTTCAAAACTCATATGAAGCATTAAGTTCACTTTACGAAAAATCGACCATTCCACTTCCGGATAGTATTGGGGGCAAATTATTAACCACAGAGCAGATGCGCCTCAAGGCATTATATTATCATAAATGTTACCTGAATGTGCGTGACAAGTTATTCAGTAATCAAAAGCAGAAACAAATCATGAACATCGAGTTCGGGAGAAAAGAAGATGCCATCCGGTTTGAACAGGAAAAAAAGGATATTAATCAACAGTATATCCGTAATATAATTACTGCAAGCCTATTTACCGCGCTCTTCTTTTTAGTTGTGGTTTTCAGACAACGCAACAAAATATCTAAGGAAAAATCGCGTAGTGATGAATTGTTGAGCAATATTTTGCCCACAGAGGTCGCTGAAGAATTGAAAGAGAAAGGTAGTGCAGAGGCTAAGCAATTTGATGAGGTAACGGTATTATTTACAGATTTTATGGCTTTTACACAATTGTCAGAAAAACTAAGTGCCAAAGAATTAGTCACTAAAATAAATGATTACTTTTCTGCTTTTGACCAGATTATGAAAGACCATGGGGTTGAAAAGATAAAAACCATTGGGGATTCATATATGGCAGCAGGTGGAATACCAATACCTAATAAAACACATGCATTGGATGTGGTAAAAGCTGCCTTGGCTATAAAGCATTTTATGTTGGAATATATGGAAAAGAAGAAGGCGGCCGGAGAGCTGTTTTTCGAAATCAGAATGGGTATTCATACAGGTCAGGTCGTGGCAGGAATAGTCGGTACTAAAAAGTTTGCCTATGATATTTGGGGTGACACTGTAAACATGGCTAGCCGAATGGAAAGCAATGGTGAAGTGGGTAAAGTAAACATTAGCACAACAACCTATGAATTAATAAAGCACAAATACAATTGCACTTATAGAGGAAAAATTCAAGCGAAGGGCAAAGGTGGGATTGATATGTATTTCATAGATGGAGAGATATGAAAATGGAATTCAATCCAAACAACAATATCGTTAAACTCTGTATTCAAGGTATGGACCTGGAAGGAAAAAACAAACCTGAAGAAGCAAGCGGAATATTTCTTCAAGCCTGGAACGAAGCGACAAACGACTTCGAAAAATTCACTGCTGCGTATTATGTGGCCCGACATCAAAAAAATATTTCCGACAAATTAAAATGGCTCGAAACGGTATTACACTATGCACTAAAAAAAAATAACGACTCTGTTAAGACTGCTCTCCCTTCTCTATATTCAAACATTGCCAAATGCTATGAGGACTTAGGCTACCCTGACAAGGCAAAAGAGAATTATCAATTATCAATTTCGTTCAAGCACAAACTGTCTGACAAGGGTCCCTTTTATCACGGGACGAGAGCGGATTTGCAGATTGGTGATTTGTTGACAGCAGGGTCCCAATCCAATTACAAGCAAGAACTCATAATGAATCATATTTATTTCGCAGCCTTGATGAATGGCGCGGGACTTGCCGCTGCATTAGCTAAAGGTGATGGGCGTGAACGTGTTTATATAGTTGAACCGACAGGGGACTTTGAAAATGACCCGAACGTTACAGACAAAAAATTTCCGGGCAATCCGACACGCTCTTATCGTAGCCAGGCACCATTGAAAATTGTTGGCGAAGTAACAGATTGGGTGAGACAAACACCTGAGGAAGTCCAAAAATGGCGCGAAAAGCTGGCGAATAACAATGGAGACATTATCAATTAATTTCCGTTATGACTTTTATTTAATAAGTAGATAAAACTATGGCAAAAAACAAATTACTAAGAATGGACAATGTCGGCATCGCTGTAGAATCCCTCGATGACGCCATCTCTTTTTTCACCGAGATAGGCCTGAAACTCGAAGGGCGGGCCACAATTGAAGGAGAATGGGCTGGTCGCGTTACCGGACTGGGCTCCCAGATCGTAGAGATTGCCATGATGGTTACCCCGGATGGCCACAGCCGGCTCGAGATTGCACGATTTCTTACCCCACCTGTTATCTCAGACCACAGGACTGCACCTGTTAACTCTCTCGGTTATATGCGCGTCATGTTCACAGTTGAAGACATTGACGAGATGGTATCCAGGCTCATTAAGCATGGCGCTCAGCTCGTTGGCGAGGTGGTTCAGTACGAGAACTCGTATCGACTCTGCTACATTCGGGGAATGGAAGGGCTTCTTATCGGGCTGGCGGAAGAACTCGGTAATAAATGAATAGCGGACGTTTTATGGACTCCCTCATTCTACAATTAACTTCAGTGTTTGACCGCTTTCGCTAAAGTAGACAAAGTAAATGCCGGATGTTAAATTGTTTTCAATTGAATTTACTCCTGCTTGTATCTGACGGGTATTGATCAATTTTCCAGTGATATCATAGAAGATTGCGTCTTGCTGAATACCGGGATTATCAATGAAAATGATATTCCCTTTGTTTGGATTCGGGTATATTGTAAAGACGGTTCCAGAACTTTTACTTTGTTTAACAGAAGTAATCCCACTGTATTCTACCGCGCCCCTGTCCGAAAAATTAACATTACGGGATACACCATATACATCTGATAAATTATAAGCGACAGAAGGAACATTGTCCTGATTATAAAACCATTTTGTAGCATAGGTAATGCTATCAAAATAATGGCCATTAACAGCATTCAGTTCATTACTGCCTGAATTGGAATTGATCCAGCCTGCCAGGCTCGAATCACTGCTGTTGTTAGTATTATAAAATTCTGTATTAACGCTGTCGACATGGTATGAGTTGTAGTCAACATTTAAAGTGCTGTAGGTTAATAAATAAATGTAAAGGGCATATGAATTCAATACTTCTATTACATTTCCTGTAAAATTCAAACGGGCGCTATAGGGAAGGTTGCAATATACAGGATATGAATAGTGTGATGGGTTCCCACTTAAATAACCATTATTAGAAATCGTGTTTTGCCTGATCTCATGGGTGTAATTACCGCTCACCCCGCCGGCTAAATACATGCCATAAGTACTGCCATATCCAACATTTTCAACAATCAGGTTACTTAAAAAGTGTTGCCCGTAATTTTGATCCGAATAAATTCCATAGACGTTTCCTTGTCCGGCTAAAGTAGCGATGTTTCCGCGAATGATGTTTCGCTCTACATGATAGGTTCCATAATAACGTAAAGACAGACCATACATATAATAGTGATTTGAGACATTTTTTTCAATGATATTATCTGTAATTAAATAATCTCCATAATATTCACAATAAATATTGTAAGTGTAGTAATAATCGGTGCTGTTTCCGGAAATATGGTTGCCGGCAATTTCTACTTGATGAAGGGAATCTGACTTATCTGCATAGTAGGAATAAATATTATACCTGTAATAATAAGCATGCAGGTTGTTGGTTATTACATTTTCATTGATTTGTTGAACCCCACTTGCCAGACGGGGATAAGAATTTTGAATACCGTACCAGTAATAGCCCCCGTCACAATTTTTTATAGTATTGTTATTGATCCGGTAGGATCCATAAATATAGGAATTGAATATCCCATAAAAGTGAATAGTGGAAGAGCCTGAAACAGGCAGATCAATATTATCGGCTAAATTCAGTAGTACATCCATGAAATAATTATAACTATTATTCATGATATAGCAATTCTGGGTTGAAAATAAATTCCGGATCACATTTCGGTATATTGAAAATCGCAAACTGTCATTACCGGTAATATAGTTAGTATAAATGCCATAAAGGGTTTTAATGTTCCCTCCACTAAAAACCGAGTCTTTTGGCAGATCATGAATATGATTGCTGTCTATGCGGTTACTCCTGTTGGCGGATCCTGCATCCGTGCTGTAAATGCCATATATTGTACTGGAACAATTAGAAGAATCAGCTCCAATCCTGGAAATATCATTTAATACCAGGTGATTGCCATTGGTTTTGAACATATAAATACCCGTATAAGCAAAATTTAAAATGAGATTTCCTCTTACTGTATTATTCTGTGCAGTGGTGGCATATGTTGCTGAGTTGCCTTTCAGAACAATGCCAAATGAAGGTCCGGTGCTGTTCGTTAATGTACTGCGCATGACATTATATTGCAAAGTATTGTATGTTCCTGCTGATGTGTTAATGGAAGCTGTCAGCGAGCTGGCAGCATCAGCAAAAGCAATATAAGCCCCGGAGTTCATGGCAGTATTGGCTAAACCACTAAATTCTATCAGGCAACGGCTGATGGTGTTGTAGTCTGAACTGTTTTTAAAACGGATGCCAATGGCTAAAGGATTTGAAGAGCTGTTATTAATTCTAAGACTGTCAATTGTAAGATAATCGGCACCATTGAAAAGTATGACTGCATCTGCAATATCAGCCGATAATTTTTTGCCATGACCATTAATAATGATCCGGTTGGAGTTTGATACACCCGGAATGGCTGCAAAAATAATTTGGGAAGTTGTGAGATTGTCTGACAATACATCAACATATACCATACCGGAAACGCCATTGCTTACTATACTTTGCTGGAAATCCAACCATGAATTAAAGTTGGTGCCAGCGGTAGCACTACTTGAATCAATAGTATAATTACCTTGTTTAGGGCTTGAAAAAACATTAAAAGAAATTAATAATACGAATATTAATGAATAGTAGTTTTTTTTCATTTTCGAATAAATTTAAGGGTTTTTTGATAACAGAAGCAAACTTATTAAAAAAACAACACAAGTGTTTAAAAAAAAACAAAACCAAATGTTTTAATGTGATTTATGACAAGAATATGACAGAAATATGACAGGAAAATCGAATAACAAAACAAAATGGAGCCAATATCCCGTGAGGTGGAATAAGCATGACCAATTACTAAAGTGACCCAGTTTGGGGGCCAATAATGATATATTATTTTTTTACGGAATAAAAGTTCATTTTCACAAGAATAAACTCTTTAAAAAACTTTGCAAGGAACTCAAAAACATGATTTTTTGCCTTTAAATCAACTTTTTTATTCAAAATTAATAAAAATAATTTGACTGGTTATCAAGTGATTACGACCAATTCATCAAAGTTTCTGCACATTCTTAAATTATTTTAACTTCGGTTCCTATATTTGTGTATAAGTATCTGATAATCAGTAGTATTTATTACTCTTTAAGTAAAAATACTCACTAAAATTCAGGTGTAAAACATGGATGCAGACTTCTATTAAAAACCAATTTTTATAAATATAAATATGGCAACAAAGAAAAAACCGGCTGCAAAAGCAAAAGCTAAGAAAGCAGCTCCAAAAGCTAAAGCCAAAGCTAAAAAATCGGCTGCAAAAGCAAAACCGAAAGCCAAAGTGAAAGCTAAAGCTAAAGTGAAAGCTAAAGCAAAAAAACCAGCTACAAAATCGGCTGCAAAAGCAAGACCGAAAGCCAAAGTGAAAGCTAAAGCTAAAAAATCAGCTGCAAAACCAAAAGCCAAAGCTACAAAATCCGCTAAAAAAGCTAAAGTCAGGACTAAAGCTAAAAGAAAGGTAGCTTCAAAAGCTAAAAAGCCAGCTAAAAGGTAATTTAACTTTTAACCTCTTCATCGAAACCCATATCTTACCGATATGGGTTTTTTTTTGCCTGAATAATAATCCCCTTTCTCCCATGGCCGGTTTTCTGCCACGTTACGCCCCAAGATTCTTAAGACACTTGCGAATATCAATCCCTTTCCCCAACACTCCACTGAATAAATCGCCCATCTTTTCAACTCTTTTTGGCAAGGTCTTTACCGTGAACTGTGATGGATGCAATCCTTTTTTCACTTCAGACCATTCGAGTGGGGCGGAAGCGCTGGCACCCTGCTTCGGCCTCAGGCTATAGGCACAGGCCAGGGTCTGTCCCCTTCGGTTTTGCAAATAATCCAGATATATCTTGTTTCCACGTTTGCTCAGGGAACGCTCCAGCGAGCAAGTATCCGGCAACAATTCCTGCGTCATCATCGCTACAAGATGTGAAAAATCCTTTGCTTCGTCATAGGTGTATTTCGCCCCTAGCGGGACATACACATGCAGACCAGTGGCTCTCGAAGTCTTGCAATAAGATTCGGCTTTAGCCCTGTCAAGCACTTCCTTGACTGCCTTTGCGGCTTCAATGACTTCTTCAAAGCTGTTTTTTGGTGACGGATCTATATCGATAACGAAATAGTCGGGCTTGTCCAGATGCCTGGTATTTGAAAACCATGGATTGATTTCTATACAACCCAGGTTATTCATATAAAGCAAGGTAGCTTTGTTATTGCAGATGATATAATCAATATCCTTGTTTCCTGAATCCGAATGGATAGGAACTGTCTTCACATAAGACGGCAATCCTTCGGGTGCATCTTTTTGAAAAAACCCTTCATTCAATATACCATCGGGGTTCCTTCTAAGGGATTGCGGCCTATCCTTGATATATGGGTTGATCCACTTATACATGCTGTCATAATACGCCACGACATCCCCTTTGCTGATCTTGTCAGCGGGAAAATACAACTTGTTCTGGTTGGTCAAAAACACATCATGCTTGTCCACCCGGATGGTCATTTTATTTTCCCTTTTTGTATTTTGTCTTGTACTTGTCATATCAGAATTCATATACGACTTCCTTCGCTGGTTTATCTTTGCGCAAACCGAGAAAAACAGGATGCCTCATCTGCTTGTCATGGGTCCACTCCGTAAATTTTATCTGGCATACCAATTCCGGCTTCAGCCAGGTCACAGGACCATTGGCATGCACATCTTCTGTAAACGGGGATTTTTTCCTGGCAAGTGGTTTCATTTTCATGAATAGCGAATGCAAAGTTAATTCATTAAAACCTGTTCCTGCATGACCTACATACCTGATTTTTCCTTTATCATACACTGCCAGCAACAGCGAACCGAAATATCGTCTCTCACCCTTTGGGGCCGTATATCCCGCAATGATGACCTCCTGTTCCTTGTGGTACTTGATCTTAAGCCAGCTGCTGCTTCTTTTGCCGGGCAAATATTCACCGTCTACCCGCTTGGCTATCATGCCTTCCATGTCCTTTTTGACTATCAGTTTATAAAATGCTTTCCCCTCTACTTCTACATGGTCAGAATAACATATCAATTCATTTTTGGGGAGTATTTTTTTCAATCTTTCCTTTCTTTCGAGCAAAGGCAATTCCGTTAAGTCTTTACCGTTGAAACTGAGTATGTCAAAAACGTAATATACAAGTGTAGGTGAGGCTTTCCCTTTTCCCAGCTGTTGCAGCATCTGGAATGAAGATTTGCCATGGGCATCGAATGCTACAATTTCACCGTCAAGTACCGCTTTTATCCGCGGTTTTTTAAGCGCTTCAAAAATAGCAGGATAGTCTTTGGAAAAATCCAGTCCGTTGCGGGAATATAATTTCACTGTTTTTTTATCAAGCTCTGCAATGGCCCTGTACCCGTCATACTTGATTTCAAACACCCAGTCGGCGTCATCAAATGCTTTTTCACCGATACTTGCCAGCATGGGTTTGATATAATGCTCAAATTTCATTTGTCACTGCAATAGACAGATTTCATTTTGACGCCTTCTTTTTCTTTAAAACCTTATTGATGGGAGATGATGCAGGTGTAAATGTTTCGCTGTCATAATCCTTGTGAACGGCAAATTCATCATCGTGCTTGATCAGCAGCCAGGCATTGCCCTCAGCCGTTTTCATTTTTACCAGGGCGAAGAATCCCTTTAGTTTTTTCCCTTTCAGCAGGAACTTGATGGTGCCATTTTTCAGATCCTTTAATATCGCTTTTTCAGTAGCAGGTTCATAGTCATCATTCAAGGGCATATATACGCCATGATCCCATATTTCTACTATACCTGCACCATAATTTCCATCGGGGATGCTGCCCTTAAAGGTCCTGTAACTGTAAGGGTGATCCTCTACCATCATGGCTAGTCTTTTATCTTTCGGGTTCATGGAGGGTCCCTTTGGAACAGCCCAGCTTTTTAACACTCCTTCCATTTCAAGCCGGAAATCATAGTGCAGACGCGAGGCTTTATGCCTCTGCACAACAAATTCCATTTGCCCGGCTGAACTTTCCTTTTTTGCCGGCGGCTCAGGGGTCACTTTAAAATCCCTTTTTCCGGTATACTTCCGCAAGCTCATGATACTTTTTTCTTTTTCCTGGACAGGCTTTCCTTCAACTGCGACATCAGGTCTCCGGCTTTATGGGATACCTTCATTTTAGGCAACACAGTCTTTGTTCCCTTTGCTTTGGCCTTGATCACCTTCATCAGGTCAGCCGCATACGTATCCTTGTATTTCGAGATATCAAATTTTGTGGTCAGTTGATTAATCAGTGAAAGTGCCATCTGCAATTCCCTGGGTTTAACTTCCGATTTGGCCGGCAGCTTTAATTCTCCTGTATCCTTTACCTCCTCGTCAAAACGTATCCTGTTCAGCACAATGACACCATTCACGGCCCTGAGTATGGCAAGATGTTCCTTGTTGCGCAATACAAAGGTGGCCACGCCTACTTTTTTGGATTTAGTCAAGGCCTCCCGGAACAATGCATAAGCCTTTGTTCCCGACTTGTCGGGTTCGAGATAATAGGGCATTTCATAATAGGTGCTATCGATTTCCTGTTCCAGTACAAAGTCCTCTATTTCGATGATCTTTGTTTTTTTGGCATTGGCATCTTCAAAATCCTTTTCTGTCAATACCACATATCTTTCGTTTATCTTATAGCCCCTGACTATATTTTCCCAAAGCACTTCTTTTCCCGTGTCGGCATTCACACGCTTGAACTTGATATTCGCGTGATCCTTCTTATCCAGCATATCAAGGTCAAGGTCGCTGTTCTGTACGGCACTATAAAGTTTCACCGGAATGTTTACCAGCCCAAATCCGATTGATCCTGTCCAAAGAGGTTTCATAATATAAATGTTGTTTTTATTTTATTCCCGGCCATCTTGTAATATCCTATTGGTGAGGCGTATGCAAAATTGAATTTCTTTAAACTGATTTGTTTTACAAAACTTAAGCAAAAAGTTGCAATATTCCCACGAAAGAACCCACATCGTATATCCTACATCGTATATCACATCGTATATCGTATGTCGTATATCGTATGTTCCCCTCAATGGTAATGTTATAACATTTTACCAAAGTCATGCAACTGTTCCAATTACTTATTTTACAACCTTTGTACTATTAAAATTTAATGCTTAAATTCGAGATAAGAATAGTTAAATGAAAGTTCTGAAAACCAAAGATCATTTTTGGTATATTTTCTCATTCAATTGATTTTTAATGTGATGCAGGACAGGATTTTCCTTTGAGGCAGTATTAGATAGATTGCAATTACACATTACATCACCAATATTATACAAAAATGAATTCCACTAAATTTGATTATCAGCAGGTAAAGGGAACTTTCGAATGGGACCTTGCGACACATGAATTCAACAGCTCACAAAAGCTGAACCGTCTGTTAGGCTTCAATCCACAGACCAAGATCACATATTCAGATTTCATTCAGGCCTTTCATCCTGAAGACAAGCCCGTTTGGGACTATGCGATAAAAAACGCTTATCCAAGGGAATCATTGAAGTTTGAAATGCGCATCATCACCCAGGATAAATCCATACGCTGGATAAAATTCTATGGCAGGATGACTTATAATGACCTTAACAAGATACCAATAAAAATACATGGCACTGTTCAGGATATTACGGAATTGAAAGCCTTATTCTTTGAACTCAAGGAAAGCGAGGAAAAATTCCGCCTGCTTGCGGATTCCATACCCCAGCAAATATGGACCAGTGACATCAAGGGGCATTTTAATTATTTTAACCAGGCCGTATTTGACTATTCCGGATTGGGTTATGAGCAAATGCAGAAAGAGGGATGGATAAGCCTGGTGCATCCCGAAGATCAAGGGGAAAGTATAAAGATGTGGGCTGAATCCATCGCCACAGGCAGGGAATTACTTATCCAGCACCGTCTCCGCAATTCAAACGGTGAATACAGGTGGCACGAGAGCCGCGCGATTCCTCAGAAGGATTCACTTGGAAAGATACAAATGTGGGTAGGCACCGTAACGGATATCCACGGGAAGAAAAATTTTGTACAGGAACTTGAAAAAAAGATCCGTATAAGGACCCATTCACTTGTAGAAGAGAACATGCACCTCGCCAAGAGCAATAATGAACTCCAGCAATTTGCGTTTATGGCAAGTCATGACCTGCAGGAACCCTTGCGCAAGATCATTACATTCTCAAACCGCATACAGGAACAGTATAATAAGGATATGCCTGAAGGTAGCAAAGCCTATCTCGAAAAGATAATTTCTTCTTCGCAGCGCATGACCAGGCTGATAGAAGACCTGCTCAACTTTTCAATGATAGTGGGTTCAGAGGAACAATTTGTCAAAACAGATCTAAACGACGTACTCAAACTGATATTGACAGATTTTGAGGTATTGATTCGTGACAAGGATGCCCATATCCAGTATGAAAAGTTACCTGTGATATCTGCGAATTCAGTACAGATGTCACAACTGTTCCGCAACCTGATTGGCAATGCACTTAAATTTTCACAGGAAGGGGTTCCACCCATCATAACCATATCCGCGCGTGAACTTTCACCCGGTGATATAAAAAAATATCCTGAATTACATGAAGACAATACATACCATGAAATTACGATTAAAGATAATGGCATTGGTTTTGACCAGCAAAATGCTGAAAAAATCTTCACGATTTTCCACCGGCTCAACCACCAGAACAAGTATAAAGGAACGGGTATAGGTCTTGCATTATGCAAAAAGATCATAGAAAACCACCAGGGTGTTATCAATGTGGAAAGTGAGACAGGCAAAGGCACTTCATTCCATCTTATCCTTCCTGTATAAACTGTTTTTTTTCAGTGATATATCTTTATGGCAAAGATATAACATTTCTCCGAAATTGTGTAAGTGTTTTGATTGAGTCGCAGTTCATCTTTGTAATGATAAATAAGTTCACAGAAAATTATCCAAATACAACAAGTAGCATATATGAAAAACACCTTTTTAAAACCAAGCCAAAAAAGAAGTAAGGATATCAGGCAATCAGAATCAAGGCCTGATAAGATAGCAAAGGGATTGCGCGACTTATTTGAAAATGAACTTAAGGATGTGCTCTGGGCCGAAAAAGCGTTGATCAAGGCATTCCCAAAAATGATCAAGAATGCACAATCCCCTGACCTGATCAATTCAATCAGTGAACACCTGGACATCACTATCGGGCAGGTATCACGTCTTGAAAAAGTATTCGCTCTCATAAGTACCCGTGCTGTACCAAAAAAATGTGAAGCGATGTATGGCTTGATCAGGGAATCGGAAGAAATCATTGAAAACACGGAAGAAGGATTGGTGAGGGATGCAGGGATTATTTCAGCTGCCCGCAAAATCGAGCATTACGAAATAGCGAGTTATGGAACACTTTGCGTCTATGCTGAAGCTCTTGGTGAAATAGAGGCCGTGGTATTGTTAAAACAAACACTTGATGAAGAGAAGGAAGCTGAAAGGGAACTGACATCCATTGCAAAAACCTCCATCAACCTTGAAGCCTCTTATGAGGAAATGATCTATGGTTATTATGGTTCAGAAAAACGCAGGACAGCCTAGATTAAAAAAAGAAAACAAACTATTATTCCAACATAAAATAAATAAACCCATGGAAAACGATCAAAAAGATCCACAAGGTCAAACCAACCTGACTGATCAACCAACAACCCAACCCACTCCTGAAAATGCTAGAGAAGTGACACCAACATCCCCTACCGGCAATACTCCTGACCCAAACAATCCTGAAAAAACAGGAACAACAAGGAATTATTCAGAGGAATCAGCCAATGTCAACAATGTCGAAAACAGGGATTACAGCCATGCACCAGCAGACAGGCACACTACGGAAGACCAGCCATTGAACGAGGCTTCAGAAATAAAAAATGAAGAAGAGGAAGAGAATGAGGAACAGGAAGTCAAGGAAATTAAACATCCGCATGAACATAAAACACCTGAAAGTGATGACGATTTCAAGCATGATATGTAATAAATAAAGAAATTAACAACAAAGTTATGGCAAACGGAAAAGTATTATTGGGTGTATTGGCAGGCATTGCCGCCGGTGCCACCCTGGGCGTATTATTCGCCCCGGACAAAGGGTCAGAAACCCGCAAAAAGATCCTCAGGAAACGCGACGCTGCTACCCAGGATTTGAAGGACAGGTTTGACGAATGGAGTGAAATGGGTTCTGAAAAAATTGAATCACTTAAAGAAGACGCAAGGAACCTGGTGGACAAAGGCAAGTCAAAAACAGAAGAACTGAAAAGGGATTTGAAAACATCGTGACGCTTATTTTTACGAGCTTCCGATCAATAGTATTATGCGTATGAATGAATAAAGTGAATATCCAATGAAAATCAGGTTATCACAATACCGGCCCTCTACCTATGATCACCCACATAATGAAGGTTGTTGTGTAACGGATTGGGTTAAGGTTACTATCACGATATAGACTGCAGCCCCCGGGAAACATTAAATCATGGTTTCAATATATCCCGGAATCCTTGCATTGAGAACATTTTATAGATTCATACATTAATCCCTATTGACGGGGCACCCCACAAAGAACCACCGGAAAACGGCATGATTGCGAAATTTTGCTATAGCTTCCCCGGCCTGGTTCTTTGGGGGTTTGTTTTAAATTAAAATATCATTAACATTTAAAAATTATCTCAACGGCATCCGCGAGGCCCTGAATACCATCAAGTCCCAGCGTTCCGGAAGTAATACTTAGGACGTACCGACCCTTCGACCCTTCGACAAGCTCAGGATGACAGCCTCAGGGTGACAGCGTTGTCATTCAAACTTACCATTCTCATAACCTGACAATTATTGACTCGGAACCCAATGGAAATTTTACAACATTTCAAGGTAATAATATAACCCTTCTTAAGCATGACAAATCCATCTTTGTACTACTGTTTGGCATGCTGATACACCTTGACACAGCATGGAATTTTTGAGAAAAATTGAAAAATAATGTAAGATACCAGGCTTCATATCAAACAACTTCTAAATAAATACATCATGAAAGACAAACAAAAAGAACCACAGGGCCGGATGAACCCTGCAAATCAAAAAAACCAAGATTATCCAGGTAATCGTCAACATGAGAAACCAAGCGGCAAATCACCAGAGTCAGATGAGATGCAGCAGAAAAAACCCCGAGGTCAAAACCCTGAAGGAAGAAGGAAAGACTGGGATTACCCTGAAGAAACAGCACATGTCAAAAATGAAAGGGATATAGCGAACCAGACCGGAAATACTTATAAAAAGGAGAATATATACAAAGGAAGACCTTCTCCCGATGATGACGAAGATTTTGACGAGGACATCCGCGATGATGAATCAATGGATGATGATGAAGAATTTTAAACTTTAAAACCATGGGAAACCTACTTTATTTAATTGCAATCATCCTACTTGTTTTTTGGACCATAGGATTCTTTATTTATACCTTGGGCTCCATGATCCATGTACTGCTGGTGTTTGCAATTATTTCAATCTTGATGAGGCTTCTCGAGGGTAAAAAACCAATATAAATCAACATAACCGCTAAATTAAAGAATTATGACATCAGGTAAAGTACTGTTAAGCGTATTGGCTGGCGTTGCAGTTGGTGCCGCCATAGGGATATTATTTGCACCGGATAAAGGAGTTGAAACCAGGAAAAAAATCGTGAAGAAAGGTGGAGATTATGCACTTGACATCAAACACAAATTTGCACATTGGCGTGAGAAACACATGCAGCAGTTTGAATCCGTCAAAGATAACAAATCAGGCAGTTCAAAGGCAGAAGACATTTATACAGCCTGAACAGGTCTATTTTTAAATAAATTAAAAACAAAAAAATCATGGAAGACAAAACAACGATATTGGAATCCCTCGCCGACAGTGCTGAAAATTATGGAAAAAGCAGCATTGAATTAATGAAATTAAAAGCCATAAGGACCATCTCCGAAACTGTATCCTCCCTGGTCGCCGACCTGGCAATAGTAGTGATTACAGTACTTTTCATCTTTATACTCAGCATCGGATTATCCTTGTGGATTGGAGATTATCTTGGAAAACCCTACATGGGATTCTTTGTCGTTGCCGGAGTTTACCTGCTGGTCACGATCATTTTCCTCGCTGGCAGAAAACAACTTGTTAAAACTCCTGTCAGCAATTCGATCATCAGGCACATACTTAATTAACGATATTATACATTATGCCACCAATCAACTATAAAGAATCACTTGACACAAAAATCAAGAACCTGGAAACGCAATGCGCCCTGGAAAAGAATATAATGAAGGAACAATTCCATCTCATGCAGGTGAGCCTTAAACCAGCCAACCTGATCAGGAATGCAGTTAACGAAATAACTGAGTCGCCTGATTTAAAAAACAATCTCGTGAATTACGCTGTTGGCCTGGGCACCGGATATCTCACCAAAAAAATGGTAGTAGGATCCACTCACAACCCTCTTAAGAACCTGCTTGGAACTTTATTGCAATTTGGCGTTACGAATGTTGTATCAAAGAAATCAGAGCTCATAAAATCTGCAGGGACCGGCCTGCTCAAACTTCTGCTAAACAAAAAAATAAAACAGAAAAAACTGGACGAGGAAGAGGAAAAAAGGATAGACAGGGACAGAGTCGACGAGGCCCTGTTCATGGGTTCTTAAATGTTCCTTGATTTTAGCCTGGCCTATCGCTTAAAATCAATATATTTGTTTATCTTTACAAATACATGATATAATGTCGAAGGCCATAGCAATTAAATACTACAGACGCTTACTTCTTTGTTTGATATTGTTTTCCTTCGCCGGACTGCATGCCCAGGAAAGGGACACCCTGAATATTTATAAAAAAATAAAAAGATCTGCGTCCAAGCACAAAGTAAGCAAATTGCTGTATGAAGCGATTTTCGTAGAACCGATACGTCAGCAATACGAGAAAAAACCTTTATCAAATGAACAGAAAAAAAGGGACCCGAATGCAAAATACGTAGGCAAGATCATCCGGACTATCACCATCATAGTATATAACCCCTTCGGTTATTCTGTGAATGACACCTTCACCCGGAATACCAATAAACTCCAGAGAACCGGCAACAAGTTACACATCAGGACACGTCACCGCATCATCCGGAATATACTTCTTTTTGGCCCCGATGACACGGTGCAACTCATCAGGATTACCGAGTCTGAAAGGTTGTTGAGGCAGGCAGGATATATCAATGATGCCCGTATCACCATTGTAGGTGACAGGAAAGCTGACAGTGTGGATGTGGTAGTGAAGGTACTCGACAAATGGAGCCTGGATGTGACTGTAAGCGGTGGAACCACCGGTGGCTGGATCCGTTTCAGGGACCGAAATCTCAGCGGACTGGGGCATACGTATGAACAAAGGATTGGTTATTATACGACTACAGGATATGATTACAGGGGTAACTACAATATCTCAAATATCAAAAATACTTTTATTACTTCAAACCTGTATTATGCCACTACAAAGGCGGAAACAAAAATAGGGATATCATTTAACCGGCCTTTTTATTCACCGCTTACGCGTTGGGCGGGAGGTGTCGAAGGCAACAGGATCTGGGGTCGCTATCTATACACCGACACGGTGGAACCCAAGGAAAGATATGTCCCGCTCGATTATTACAATTATGACTTCTGGCTGGCAAGAAGTTATGCATTGGGAAAAAGGAAACGTACTGAAAAAAACAGCAATATCATCACGGGCCTAAGATATTCCGAACTCCGTTATCTCCAAAGGCCATCATTCGCCATCGATACCAATATGCTGAATGTACATACGGATATTTACCTGGCCAACATCGGTTATTCACTCAGGAAATATTATAAGGACCAGTTTATCTACCGATTTGGTGCCAACGAGGATGTACCTGAAGGATTATTGATACAAGCCATTTATGGCGTCATTCAGAAAGAGCTCAAAGGCGTCCGTTATTATTCAGGATTTGAGGTTTCACACGGAAGCCATTATAAAAAGTTTGGATATTTTTCGGGAAGTTTCATTTATGGCACCTATTACAAAACCGGTGTTAAAAATAATTCCACCATCAATGCAAGCGTATTTTACTTCAGCGACCTCAAACAGAAGGGAAAATGGTATTTTCGGAACTTTGTGAACTATAAATTTGTACATGGCCTGAATAAGGAACCATATGAACGCATTACGCTCAAGCCTGGAGAAATGTATGGTTTTGACCCCGGTGACCTGCTGGGTACCGGCAAGATGATACTCAACCTGGAAGCCGTGGCTTATGCACCGTACAATATCATAGGGTTTAAATTTGCGCCAATCGCATTCATAGGTTTTGGCATGCTTGAATCTGATACAAAAAAATACCTTTCGAGCAAGATCTACCAGGCCTATTCAATCGGCGCTTTGCTCAGGAATGAAAACCTGCTGAACAGTAGTTTTGAATTTACAGTCGGCTTTTATCCTGAATTGCCGGGAGGCGGAAGGGATGTGTTTAAGTTTAACCCCATTGGAAGTTTCACACTAAAGGTCAGGAGTTTTGACGTTGGGAAACCAAGCACCGTAGGGTATGACTAATCTCTGTTCCTTTTACGTTTCCCTTTTAATTTATCAATTATTTTCATTTTATCTGAGTCAGGCATCCCAATCGTAGTTTTGATCCCACTTAAGATCGATTTTAATGAATAATTGAAAATAAAACGATCCTCATCACGGCGGTGATGTATCCTGGTAATGCGTACCGGCCTGTTCCCTGAGGGGTTTTGTTCCTTAATGATTAATCTGTGCGCAAGGAAAGAAAGAAGCTGCTCCCGCACAAAAAGTTTGTCCTTCTTTTTAAGTATCTGTATCTTCAGGTCATGGTACAACAGTTTCATTGTGCCTTCAGAACTGACGTCACCCGCGTGAAAAGAAAAGATCATTGAATCGATCTCACCCTGCAAAATTGATACTTTTGCAATAGGCTCCAGCACCTTGTTCAACTCCGTAAAAGGCATGCCCTGCAAGTATCCCGAACAATCAAAAACCATCTTTTCAGTATTTAACGGGAACCCATAATAAACCCTCAGCTTGCCTGTATTCATCAACATGCAGGAGGCATGTACTGCCAGGACTGCATACTTTGCATTTCCCGATTGCCTGTTCGTGAACCCGGTTATCACAGCATGCACATTGTTAAAAGAGATTTTACCAGGTTCAGATGCTCCCTCTGCAACTTCTTCGTAGGTACATTTAGCATGATTCACACAGATGGAATCTATCCTGATATACACCGGAATGTTCTTGATAAGTGCTTGTATCGAACGGGGGGTATGCGGCTTTCTTGAATCGTTTTTATCCCTGTATGCCTCCAGGTTAAAGTTGGTTATTTTTAGCTGCCTGGCGATAAACCAGTTTTTTTCAAAAAACAGTTTGACATCCATCCTGTTGAATTCTACTTTTAAGGCTGATATCTTCATCCTGTCTGTCTGTTCACCTGCTGCCCCGGCAAAATGCCTGCGTGAATAATTAGGAATAAGCCTGACTGAATCCATCGATACGGATGAATCTGTATAAGAGGCAAACACCTTGCTTACACGCACTGTATACAGGCTGTCAAGCGTTGTAAAGGAAAACTTGTGGATGGCCAGTTGTATCTTTTCAGCCAGGAACAAGTGCCCCGCCCGCTCTGACACTTCATCAATACTAAGCTCGGAAATATGCAACTCATTATCCTTGCTGTTGAGCAATAATATGGAATCCTTATCATCCACGTAGACTTTAATTTCCGCGTTGCGCATCTGTATTTTTCTCACACTCAATGAATGAATATGATTCTTCAGCAACATATAAAGAGAGAACTGTGCTTTTTTTACCTTGGGATGATCAGGCTCTATGTCAACATTATTCCTGAAAATGATAACTTTTGGTTCTGCAAGTTCAAGCCTTTTAAATTTCATATCCCTTTGGGTCAGAAATAAAAACAGGCTAAAATTCTCAAGATTTATATTAGCCGCTGATATATGATATTTGGTTGCTTCAGTGCGTAGACCCGCCACCGGACTTACATTTATGCCCTTAAGATAAACGGATTTCAGGAATATGTTTGTAACCAGTTTTTCTATCTGCAGTTCATACTCTCCATGGGTTTGCCTGAGAAACTCCTTTTGAAGGTCCCTGCATATCTTGCCATTAAAATAAAAAACAAAGCTGAGATGCAGCCCTACAAAAGCAATAAACCCAATTGAAATGATCCAGATGACCAGACGCAAAGCTCTTTTATGCGGTTTCACACTCATTGATATTTTTTAATTTAAATATATATTTTATTTATAAACAAGATATTTTCCATATATTTTAAGCACTAAACATATTTTAAAACCACAATATAAAATAACAAAGAGAATTTCACGACTGGCATGAAATTCTCTTTCAACATTAAATCGTTAAATATAAGTCAGTACTTAAAATACTTTTGTACCACCGCTTGTTTTGTATTTGCAGTTGTGGCCTTATGTATGGGTACAGCATTAAATACCATAACATTTGGAGAAAACAATGCGACAAGCATGTCAAGTCCAAATCTTTTAATTGATAAGATTGATTTCATATATATTTAATATGTTTAATTTGTCTGATATTGATATTCATTGCCTAATTGTTTAGACCTTAAATAATCAACTCCCATTTTCCTGGCTTCATTCAGCATCCAGTTATACAACCTGCCGCGTTCAGGAAATGAACCGATATTTTTCCATATTTTAATAAATACATCTTGCAGAAGTTTCTTCGCAGTTTCCTCATTCCTTACGGATTTTAACAAGATATTAAATAAGGCAGAACCGCATTGCTGGCAAAGATATTCGTATGCAGCCCGGTTTTGTCGCCTTATCAGATTGACAAGTTGTGCTTCATTTGATTTCATGTTACAAAATTGTAATTTGTACGGGATTCTTTTATTATATAATTATATATAAACATTATATGATTCACATGAAAAAAAAGGCTCCCAGTTTGAAATAAACTGAAAGCCTTTTTGAGGTTTTAATTTGTTTTCCGCTTTAACGGCAGCTGTTTGATTATTGTTTGGTTTCGAAGTAATACATGTGTGTACTACCACCGGACAATCTTTTCAACCACAGTTCGTTGCTAGCCAACCTTTGAACATTATAAAGCTGTACATCACCTTCAATAGTGATCCTTACATCCTCTTCATCGTTGACAAATTCCCAGTCACCGCTTTTAACAGATTTCACAGGGAAACCAAAGACAGCTCCTTCAATGGTCTGGGTCAATTTGTTATTGGCGAATACATCATAGGTATAAGTGCTTCCGCTGATATTCTGGTCGGCACCATCCTTTTCGTATTTAACCAATACCCAAGTGTTGGTGAAACGGTCTTTTCTCGTTTTTAATGAAATGACGGGATCATCCTCGCCTTTTTTGCATGATTCAAATGCTAAAGCGGTTAATCCGATCATTGCGGCCATTAAATAAATTTTTAGTTTTTTCATATTGCTTATTATTATTTTATATGGTACAAAGGTCTTACAGTTTTGCAGGCGGGGTATTATATCAATCCCATTTTAAGTTGTAAGATTCACACTTGCTGCGAGTTATGAATTATGAATTATGAGTTATGAATTATGAGTTAAGGCCATTAATTAAGTAAAACATAACCACTGACTTCACTCCATGGATAAGCGAAACGTACTATAGACGAAAGGATATTCCCACCAATTCATCATTCCCCATTCATAACTCATAACTAAAAAAGAGGCAGCTGTCCTTTCTTATTCCTGACAAAAATACTGCAGTCCAGTTGTTTCATGCTGCGACCTTCAAAGAACTTCTGCCTTGCCACCTTCACCATCTGCGATATCATCTGCGCCGTATTTCCCTCTCCCCTCATCCGCACACCAAAACGGCTGTCATTCAGTTTACCGCCATGGCATTCCTCAATCTGGTGTATCACCTTATCAGCCCGGTCGGGAAAGGTCTTGCGTATCCAGTCAAGGAACACTTCACCAATTGTACCATTCAACCTCACGATGGTATAGTTAAGCGCTGATGCCCCCCTTTCTGACACCTCCTTTGCAAGGGCAAATATTTCATGGCTGTTGAGTCCCGGTATGATGGGCGCCATCATCACATTTACAGGAATCTGCTTTCCTGCAAGTGTTTCTATTGTGCGCAATTTTCTTTGTGCACTGGCGGTCCGTGGTTCCAGTAATCGCCTCAGGTCTTCATCCAGGGAAGTCAGTGTAATACTCACGTTGACGAGGTTAAAACGATTCAGCTCTTCCAATAGGTCAAGGTCGCGCTCTATCAATGAATTTTTTGTGATCATGCTGACCGGGTTTTTGTATTTCAGGCATATTTCAAGCATTTGCCTGGTAATGCCGAATTTTCGTTCAGCAGGTTGGTAACAATCCGTATTTCCTGAAAACATGATGGGTTCGGGCACCCAACTTTTCTGCTGAAAGGTTTCTTCCAGCAATTTTGCCGCATTCTTTTTAACAAGAATCTTTTGCTCAAATTCGGCGCCGGAACTGTATCCCCAATAGTTATGGGTGTTGCGTGCATAACAATACAGGCAACCGTGCTCGCATCCCTGGTATGGATTCATCGAATAGCCGAACCTCAGGTCTTCACTGTCAACCTTATTGACTATGGTCTTGGGAAATACTTCTATATATTCAGTTTTCGCCTGCAATGAAAGGTCTTCCTCATCAATGCCTTCCCAATGCTCCTTCACCAGGTGGTTCTTGTCAAAAGGATTATGCGCATTCATCTGCGCACCCCTTCCCTTGACAAAATCATCCTTATTCATCTGTCAAAATTAAATCTTAATTTATTCAATTGCTGCTAAAAATTTTAGCAGAAAGGCATATTACACGAGTGCTCAAAAAATATCATTTTTATTAATTAACAAAGAAGGGTTTCAGGAAATAAACTGTTTAAACGAGTTGTGCTCAGACTGGTATCCAATTAAAATCGGCATTACAATTTTTTTTCTATGTGTGAATATTGCAATGTATATCCAAGGTTGTGTAACTGCAACCATCATCGCAAGTCTAAATTTGTGATAATTAATTCGTTAATAAATTAAGTCGGAAAAAATTACACACAAAAACAAAATTAAATAATAATATCATGAACCATCAAAAAAGAAAACTATTATGGATGACCGCTATTGCAGCCGTATTCATAACGACGTTTATTGGCGCCTGCAAGAAAGACAAGCAGGAACCAACCCCCACCGCTACGAATCCAAAAGTGGTGTCAACAACTCCCTCTAAAGATGCTGTCAATGTAGCCCTTAACCAGGTCATTACAGTGAATTTTGATTCAAAGATGGATGCTGCTACTTTGAACTCTGCAGCCTTCACTTTAACAGGAACATCCAATATCGGAGGTGCATTGACTTATAATGCAGCCAATTCCACCTTGAGTTTTACACCTGCCACTGCTCTTGTTATTAACACAACCTATACAGCTACTGTAAAAAATACAGTTAAGGATGCAGCGGGTAATGCGATGCAAGCCAATTATGTGTGGACTTTCAGCACAGGTGCAACCCTGATGCCTTCAGTGATTTCTACTGACCCTTTAAATAATGCCTCAGGTGTAGCCGTTAACAAAGTAGTAGCTGCGACATTTAATGTCCCAATGAATCCGTCTACACTGAATAGTCCTGCTACCAGCTTTACCATCAAACAAGGTGCAACAGCAGTTTCAGGAACTGTTGTTTACGTCGGTACAACAGCATTCTTTACACCTACCGTTGCCCTTGCATCCAATACAGCTTATACCTGCACCATCAGCACCGGAGCCAAGAACGCGGCCGGTAATGGTTTAGCTGCTGACTATGTATGGTCATTCAACACCGGAGTTGTAGTAGCTCCTACAGTTATTTCTACTGACCCGTTAAACAATGCCATCGGTATACTTCTTGATAAAACTATAAGCGCAACTTTCAGTGAGCCTATGGAAGTATCGACTATGACTGCGTCAAACTTCACCTTGAAACAAGGCTTAACTTCCATACCGGGAGTAGTTACTTATGCAGGTTCAACCATATCATTTACTTCTACCAATCTTTTAGTGGCAAATACCACTTATACAGCTACCATCGGTACCGGAGCCAAGAACCCTGCAGGAACTCCACTTGCCAATGACAAGGTATGGAGCTTTACTACCAAGACACTTACAGGTGCACAAGGCCCAGATCTTAAATCTGCCGGCAACTTCGGTATTCTCGCAGGCATATCCATCAACAACAATGCTGGCTTCAGCGAGATCCATGACATGGATATCGGGTTAAGCCCGGGTGTTCGTTCTAAAATTACCGGATTCCCACCTGCAATCATGGTGAACGGTTCTATCTTCGCTGCCGATGACATTGCTCCTCCAGGCACACCTGCAATGCTTATACAAGCCAAACAGGACCTTACAGATGCCTACCTTTTCATTGAAGGAGCAACTGCTCCGGCACCTGCCACAGTGGCCGGTGATCAAGGAGGTAAAACACTTGCCCCGGGTATTTACAAATCAACATCTACACTGATGGTACAGTTAGGTGACCTGACCCTGGATGCCCAAGGTGACCCGAATGCTATATGGATTTTCCAGGTAGCATCTGATTTTACCACAATAGGCGGAGCAGGTGGCAATATCATACTTAGCGGTGGTGCCCAGGCTAAAAACGTTTTTTGGCAAATAGGCAGTTCCGCAACCATTGGCGTAAGTACTATATTTAAAGGCAATATTTTGGCCCTGACATCCATTACAATGGGTTCATATGCAACTTTACAAGGAAGATTACTTGCCCAGAATGGTTCAGTAGTATTGACAAGTACCAATATCATCACGAAGCCTTAATCTTAAAGCGTCCTGAATAATCATTAATTATTCCATATCAAAAAGGCTGTCTAATTGAATTTAGACAGCCTTTTTCTTTTGCCGGATTACCATTCCCCCACATTGTACATCGTATGTGGTACATTTCCCAATTCATCATATTGGTCACATCCTAAATATCATTCGTTAATAATTCATCAAGGCACAAAATTTTGTGCCCCTACGCGGTTCCAATACATCGTACATTTCCCCATACATCGTATATCGTATGTCGTACATCGTACATTTCCCCTACTGATTACTGATTACAGGTTCAACTCGACGATCTGCACCAGAACAATGCTGCTCCTGCTTCTTTTTAATATCGTAAATTCATAACCCTCCTTCACAATTTTCTCATTGGTATTCGGTATCCTGTGACTGTGATGTATCAGGTATCCTGCAAGCGTTTCATATTGTTCATCCTTGCGGATGGGATGCGGAATGGCCTTGTTGATATCGTCCAGTGAAGCAGAAGCCATGACGGAATATTTGCGGTCGCCGGTCTTCTCTACGACAGGGGTCTCATTGTCATATTCATCCTGTATCTCTCCAACCAGTTCTTCAAGTATATCTTCCATTGTCACGATGCCCTTGGTACCACCGTATTCATCTACCACCACAGCGATCTGCTGGTGTTTCTGCTGGAAATCCTTTAAGAGCTGACCTATGTGTTTTGTCTCAGGAATGGTGAAAACAGGGCGCATGATTTCTCGTATGTTGATGGTTTCATTTTTCCTCATTTTCAACAATACATCCTTGAGATACACCACACCCACGATATGGTCCAGGCTATCCTCATAACAGGGTATGCGCGAATAACTCTCCTCTATCACCTTCTCAAGTGCTACCTCGTTAAAATCATTAACATCAATGGCCAGTACCTGGGTTCTTGGTACCATGACCTGTTTGGCTGTACGTTCGGAAAAATGGAAAGCATTCTTGATGATATCATAATCCGTCTCTTCTATCTCACCACTTTCCTTGCCGAGTTGCACCAGGTATTTCAACTCATCGCTGCTATGCACTTCCGAACCATGTATAGAAGAGATGCCGAGTATTTTCAGGATAAAATTGGCGATGCCATTCAGTACCCAGATAAAAGGCCTGAACAGGACATAAAAGAATTGCAATGGATAGGCAATGAACATGGTGGTTTTTTCGGAGCGTTGTATCGCCATCGACTTTGGCGCCAGTTCCCCGAATACGATGTGCAATACGGTGATGATGGCAAATGCACATGGCAACGCGATGCTGTGTGCCAGTTCTGAAGTGATCTGAACACCCATGAAGTCCATCAGGTTGATGATCATTTTGGACACTACCGGTTCCCCTATCCATCCCAAACCAAGACTGGCAAGTGTAATGCCGAGTTGGGTTGCCGCGAGGTATCCATCCAGGTGGGTGACAATATGCTTGGAGAGAATGGCAAAACGGTTGCCTGCCTGCACCTTCAATTCGAGTTGTGAAGCCCTTACTTTCACAATGGCAAATTCCGCAGCCACAAAAAACCCGTTCATGAAGACCAACAGGAAAGTAATAAATATCTGGACGGCCATAACGCTAATTTTTGCTACAAATGTAATGAGATTCTGGCTATTATACTTCAAGCGATTTAATACCCTTTATATTCACCATGATATAGATCAATACACCTGTGGTGACTATAGCGGTGAATAACAAGGTCAACCCGGGACCGTAAACAAACCATACCAACCCGGCCAGAGAACTTGCAAACAATGTGGCAAGGCTTTGAAAGGCAGTGTAAGTACCTATCGCAGTAGCCGCATGCCGTTTGTCACAGATATTGGTGATCCAGGCTTTGGCTATGCCTTCAGTCGCTGCGGAATAAACCCCGTATAAAAAGAAGAGGCCGAAAAACAGGAATTTATTTTCTGCGAAAGCCATTCCGGCATATACCAGTATAAACATCAGCAGGCCACCCATAAATACTTTCTTCATACCAAGTTTATCAGCCAGGCTTCCCAGTGGATAAGAAAATAATGCATACACCAGGTTATAGAAAATATAAGCCCCTATGACCGTTGTATCATCAAATCCCGCCTCCTTTATCTTTAATAAAAGGAAAACATCGGAGCTGTTAAAAAGGGTAAATACCAGCAAGCCACCGGCCAGCTTCCGGTATTCCGCTGGACTTTCCCTCCAGTATTTTATGAAATCCAGGAATCTCGGTTTAGGTCCGGTTTCAACTGGCCTCTTTTTTTCCCGGATAAAAAAGGTAAAAGCGATAGCCAGGATGCCCGGAAAAAAAGCGATGAGAAACAGGGTTTTATAATCTTCAGGATAATACCAAAGATACAACAATGCAAGCAATGGTCCCAGCACGGCACCAAATGTGTCCATTGCCCTATGGAAACCGAATACCCTGCCCTTGGTTTGTTCCGTTGCTTCATCGGACAGCAGCGCATCCCTTGCCCCTGTCCTGATACCCTTGCCCAACTTGTCGAGGGTGCGTGCAAAGAATACCCACAAAGGCATTAAAAAGACAGCCATCATCGGTTTTGAAATGGCACTGAATGTATACCCTATTTGTATAAAAGGCAGCCGCTTACCCTTGTGATCGCTCAGGTGACCGAAATAACCCTTGCTCAGGCCTGCAGTGGCTTCAGCACATCCCTCAAGTATACCTATTAAGATGATTGAAAAACCGATGGTCTTCAAATACACAGGCATGATGGGGTACAACATCTCACTCGCCACATCCGTGAAAAGGCTGACGATGGACAGTATCCAGACATTGCGGGTGATGAGGCTCATGGGTATTCCATGCAAAAGTAAGGGAATTCACACACATCGTACATCGTACATCGTATGTCGTATGTCGTAAATTGCCTCATGGTTCCAAAAAAGAAGAAAACTTATCATCCATATGCGTATTAAACCATTTATCAATCACTGATTTCCTGAACCTCCATTCCTTGCCAAGTTTTGCAGCCGGTATCTTGCCATCCTGTGCCCAGGTATAAATTGTCTGGGGTTTCAGTTTCAGGTACTTCGCGACTTCTTCCAGTGTCATGATGTCATCCATGCTTTATGATATTTTGATAAAGACTTTTAATTTTACGGGACTAGTGTGGTGTCAGTTGTAGTGTCAGGTTCATTATTCAGCGGGTCCGTTTCCGGCGTCATGAATATAGGCTCCTTTTGTCGCGGCTTTGTTTCCGTCAATTGTTGAATGGAATAGATAATGGCCGTATAAAAATTCCCCTCGTGGTTGCGGAACACCTTGAATGCTTCATTCTTGTTGCAAAGGAAAGGTCTCAGGTTCCACGCCAGTTGTATGCTGACAAATGCCAGGATAATCACCCAGACCTTAAAAACCTTCACACCTATTTCCGGATAAATGGCTTTATTTTCACACGCGTATTTCAGGGCCTCCACCATTAAACGCAAACCAAAAAAACCGGCGAAAATGAATATGGCTACGTGTAAAAGCTGCAGGAAATGATAATTTCCCCCTGTCACCTGAAAGAAGATAACAATGGGAATAAAGGAAAAAATGATGGTGGAAATAAGTACCAGTCCGCTCAATACGATCATCATCATCTGCCTGACGGTCATCCGCGAACCCAATACCTGTTGTATGATAAAAAAAGACGGGAAACAGATCACGATGGTCGAAAGGAATAATATGGTTACCTTGATGCCAGCAGAAACCGACTGCAAAAAACTGTGGTAGCTGCCCATACCTACACCATAGAAGAAAGTGAACACACAGACAATGACGACCTGCTTGATCATCAGGCTGTTGGATTGCTCCTTGTTGATTTCTTCGAAATAGGATTCCTTGTTCTGGAAGATCCTGAATACTTCTATGAATCCTTTTGACTTTTCCATAATATCAATATTTAATAGGCAAATATAGTAAATTTACTGATACTTACAAATGTTTGTTACTGTTTGTTACTGTTTATTGTTAATTAACATCATAAGTAATTGATTATTAAATAAAAAAACCTGCCAGTCCCTCTCAAAATCGGGTGGCAGGAAATTTAAATAAGGCAAATCATTAACGACCCTGGGGAGGTATTATCTCATAACTGAATTTGATGGCTTTTATCTTCATGGGACCAATTCCCTTGACATTTATGTAAGCATCTTCAAAGTGATAGTCCTTTTCCAGGTCAGTCCTCCTGGCACTTGAAATTCCAGGTGCCAGTTTCAGGCTAAGTTCATTGTAATCTGTAATTTTAGAACCTTTCTTATCGATGATAACGATATCCTCGCTGCTCAGGGAAATATTTTTACCTGTATAACCGGGGCAATGTGCCTTACACCATGCATCATCAAATTCAGGTTCAAAAACCTTCACCCTGCTGCTTACCGCATCAACTGCTACTTCGGCAGGAACTTCATCTGAAATATTTTCATCACTACGCGATGATGAAATCTCCGTTTTTTTCTCCGGTTCCGATTGGTTTGCATCCGCGTCAGTGGATAGTGTGGAATTAACAGTATTTTTTGCTTTAACCTTCTTATCGTCAGAACCTATCAAACCGGTGACAATCACACCGCTCAACACTAACAAAGCCGTAAAAAGCAATACCATCTTCAGATTCAGACCCATTGTTTTCATGTCACTTCCTTATTATTTCAAACAAATTTCTATACTTAATCGAGAGAATAAGTTACATAATTATCCGTAATTGTTACATAATTTACGGCATTAATCACTATAATCCACCCAGGTCTTTTCCATCACCTGTGCTTCATTTACCTTAAAAACATTTGAATCAGCCGACTTATTCAGTACTGTACATTTTGAAATTTTCCATGTACCGATAGGTTTGAATGTCTTATCCGTCTCTGAATACTTGAAGAGATTGATCGTATTTTCAGGACAATCGTTTAACCAGGTACCCCTGACTAAAAAATCAGGTGAAATATGCAGTTCACCCGGGCCGTTCCTTTTTCCGCCTGTAAAATGACCCTTGAACCAGTTGCTGCTGTCATTTAACGATTGGTATTTCCCAATGCCTTCAAATTTTCCGGACTTAAACCCTCCTATATAAGTGAACCTCCGGGACTTCCTTTCGCCCAAGCCTTCCAATTTAAAATTGGAAAAATAGCCTGTATCATAACTTCCATCCTTGTATAAAATGCGACCCTTGCCTTCCATGACATCATTTTTAAAGATCCCTTCATATATGGTCCCTCTTTGAGAAGTCATTCTTCCCCTTCCGTTTAATTCATCATAATTAAATTCCCCTTCATACAACAATCTTTCTCCAAACTCTGTTTTCAGTTTGATCCCCTGACCATGCAGTTTTCCATCAATAAAGTTCCCTTCACTAATCTGTCCGTTTGTCCTGTAATACTTGCCTTTACCCTGGGGTTTAATATTTTCCCACTTCCCTGTTCCGGTAAAGTAGTCGGTACCGGATACCTTGACGGCAATAAGCGCAATGGAATCGAACATCCCGGGCGGAAGTCCTTCTTTCAGCCATTTGTCATCACCTATCATCTGTTCAAATAGGTTTTCAGGATAATCCATCCTGTTCTTTAAGTACTGCGCCTTTAAATCAGTCGCCACCTTCTTTATACCACTTTTCTGGATTGTTGGTTTATAATTGATGAGCCGCTCATAAATCGCTTTAGCAGAATCCAGATCCTCTATTTTTGCATCAAACCTGACTACAAAAGGTGTATTGGGATAATCATGGATTGTTTTCATCATTTCATTATATGTCTCAGAATACTCGACCAATGCCAGTTGCAGTTTTAACTTTACTGGCTCAGACATGTAGATGGAAGGCTTGGACAATCCCCTTGCTTTCATGTCTATCATTTTGAGTTCTTCATGGCTCATGCGGTAGATGGCATGTAAAACCGCAATATCCGTATAATTGCTTTTTGGATATTTCAAGACGAATGCCAATAAATAATCATAAGACTGGACCAATTCGGCATATTTCTTTTCAGCCTGGCTTGCCGTCTCAGGGTATTTAATAACAAGTGCCTTGATCTCCGCTTCTGATTGACTCCTGTTGACCAGTTCAATTTTAGTGAACGCAATGGCAGGATGGTTCGGGAACTGGGTTATTAATTTCTTAAGGTCTTCCTTGCTTATGATCTTATTGGCCGTCAGGATCACCTGGTGCAAATATTGGCTATTCGGAAAAGCTGCAGCAAAATATGTAACATCATCATAACTGGATGGAACAAACGATTTTTCCCTGGCCCTTTCAATGGCCCATATCGCTGTGTCGCCACCAAGGGTAGGAATATTGATCAATACCCAATTGGTTGAGTTCTCATCGCTATACTTATCGAGCCAATCCTGGTATTCACCATGTCCCTTCAGTTTTCTTTCCTTTTTATTGCCACCTATCACAAACGCGAGCCTCGACAAGCCATAACCTGCGATAGCACCAGCTCCGGCTCCTGCATACTTATTGCTTATTCCCGCCTGGTCGCCAAATACGTAACCGGCAGAAGCACCCGCAGCTGGCAAAAAGACGGCGCAAAACTTGCCAAACCCGCTGAGTTCCTTTTTGTAATATGGTTTATGAATGACCTTGAATTGACTGAACGTGTCCGAACTTGCAATCGATTTATACCTGGGGCGCGAAACCACGCAACTTTGGAATAAAAGCGGCAGGAAAAGTAAAAGGAAAATGAAGTAAAGGTGTTTGTTTTTATTCGATTGAAAGTGTGCGGTCATAGATTTTTAAGAATGTGTATCAAGTTTAGTTTATATCATTGCTTACTCTTCAAAGAAAAAATTGTCCCATTTGGAACCGCCTTTCTTATTTTCCGACGGTTCTTTTTTGTCTTTTTTATCCTTGCCTTCTACGGGTGTTGAAGGACTGGGTTGCCAGTTGTTTTGATCATTTGTTGTATTTTCCTGAACCGGCTCTGTTTTCTTGGCAGATGTAAATTTAAATGTATTATTCACCAGTTCATCTATAGGTATTTTAACAGAGCGGAGATGACCATTCTCCAACCAGCACCTGATGGCCCAATCCTTGTCCGCATCTTCCATTATAAAATATTCAATCGGGCCGAAAAATTCCTTGAGTTGCTGCTGGTCACAGGTGGGTAAAAAGATGCGCAAGACCCTTGGGTCGTAAAACCTGAAATACAGCTCCTGCATATCTTCTGTGCCAACGACCAGGAATTTGCGGAAATGTCGGTGTAATTCCGGCATGGGCAGATGTGACCGGATTAAAATGCCCCAGGCATCACCCCAACCATTTTCGATATACCATTTTCCAAAGTCCGTATTTTGCCTGAATAAAAACAGGTATGGCGCCACCACAGCGAGGGATTCCTCACTTCTGCCACGATAAAGCGAATCAAAATCAGGATTGATCTCCTTCGCTTTTTCAATGGTATCTCCCATGCGGGCTGCATCCAGTAATATGTAATTGATTTGGTTGAGCATTATGCGCTTAAACTGAAATTTTGGGAAGTTTACTGGATCATTAATTAAATTATTAAAGCACTCCAAATAGGATTGCCAGAGAATTAATACGGATATTTTTTACATTTTTTCTTCAATTCGTTCCATTCTTCTTCATTGAGTTCTTTTAATTCTGTTGAAGAGGTTTGTTCAAAATTTTTGTGAAACAAGTTTTCTTCACACTTAAAATAATTCAATTTGCCATCCAATACCATATAAAAATAAAACTCACCATTTTTTTGCGCCAACAATTTACCACTTTGACTTAAGAGGTTGAGTTTCCTGTTATGTGCTGTATTGAGAGGGCTGAGCATATCGTTAGAATTTAAAAGGGGTTAACAGCTTATGCCGTGGTGTCCCAGGTATAAGACACAAAATATTTTTTGGTTTCAACTATCATGAATTTTTTGTCCCAGTCATCTATAATCCGTACTCCCCTTACATAGTCAGAAACATCTTTCAACAATGGATCCTCTAATTTTAATTTTGCCTTTGAAAGATATTTGCCATACCTATCCTGTGTAAAATCATTAAAAATACCTGTTTTTACAAAACCTTCCAAAAACTCGCCTTTCAAATATTCTATCTCTATAAGCTTATGCAGCATTGCAGAAATAAAATCCTGCATGTCATTATAGTTTGTTTTAACATCATAAAAAAAATTGCTTGAAGATTCCCATCCGGCATCTTCAAATGAAACCATCTCTATGGTATCCGTATTTTTTGTTATAATCTCCTCAAGGTTCTTTTCCTCTATTTCTTCTTTTAAACTCATATCATTTTCTATTACTTATGTTTTTACATGCTTTGTTTTCAAGACCTTTTGGTTGTCATCAAAGGTCTTTTGGTCCTTGTCAAGGGTTTCCTGTTTTTTATTTACTTTATCTTCATCGGTTTTAACAGTCTTTTCGCGGGCTTCATGATCTGTTTTCATCGCTTCCCTTTCCTTGACTATTCCTGCTTTTTTTTCCGATTTTACCTTATCATTCTTGATGTTATCGAATTGTTTGTCTTTTGCTTCCAGGGTCTCCTTTTCCTTTTTTATCTTGCTCTTTTCAGCTTCTACTTTCTTTTTTTCAAGGGCAATTTCCTTTTGTCTTTCCTCTAACCCTCTTTTTTCTTCTACTTCCTTGCAAACAGGAAATGCTGTTGCAATCTTAGTTTTATCATCATTGTTTGAAGCGTCCTTCCCATAATAACCCCTTATTAAAAGTCCGTTGTCAGAAGTTCCTTCCCATCCGCCATCCCCATCGTCCTTGGAATTCTTAAAAGCGCTCAGGACTTCTGCCTCAACTTCCGCGGGGGTCAGATCATCAGGGAAAAATGTGGAAGATGCTTTTTTTTCAACCCATTCAGTACCGTCACATATTTCAACTGCTACATCATAATAACCCGGCGGATTTGGCCCATAAGTCACGGGAGCGTCCTTTTTGTGTCTTGCTTTTCCACTTGCTACGGCTGCGGCCAAATGACAACCCACCGCTTTTTTATCTCCACTTGAATCCACCTTGACCTCTCCCATTAGATGTTCAGCAGTATGGTCGGTGAAAGGGGAGTCCTTCGCCCGGTGTGGACATGAAGATACCGCAGCAGTCGTCCCACCTAAAGCAGACGAAATTTTTGAGGAATGAGCCGGCGGAAGGGTACAAGGTTCTCCCATTTTCTTAGTACATATTTACAAAGTCCAAAACCGATTTGTTGTTCTTTGCGATTCGTTTCCTGATGGAATCAAAATCCTTGTCACTAATCCTCTTTGTTAAATTATAGATGGATAAGACTATATAGGCACATCGGTGATCATCCTTCTTTAATCCCAATAATTCCGCTTTTGCAAGTCCGTCTTTTATGATAATAGTTAACGCTTCATCATTTTTTAACTCAAGCTTTTCTATTTCACTGGCAAAGGTCTCATTCAATACATCTGTTATTTTCCGGATCAGGATATCCGAAAAGTGACGATTAAATACGGCCATTTGTTTTCTTGAAATTTGAAAATTCGTCATGTTTAATAACTTTGGTTTACTACCCCTTAAGCGCCGCAGCTGCACAAACTTCACAAAACGGAACCCCCATAGCTGCCGCCTCTTTCATCGCCACCACTTGTGCCATATTCTTCTGCATATTCTCCGGCATGCTTTTCATGACATTCAACAATACGCTGACAGGCATGCCTCCCATTCCGCCACCACCACCACCACCTGATTCTCCTATCAATACAGTCATGCAACCTAACATGATTTTTCCCCCATGGGCTGTAGAATCACCCATACGGGCCGCAGGCTTGCCGCCTATCAATACGCCTGTAGAACCCAATATGATTGTATCCGGCGGGCCAACACAAGTACACATATCTCCCATCACTGCGGCCGGCATACCTCCGATTAAAACTGTCGGACTGCCGGGGCCTGTTATTGGTCCACCGACATGCGGTATAGGCGGAGTGCCAGGTGTCTGCATGGGGCACATATGAAAATCGGTTAGCCTTGCTGCTGGTTTTCCCATAATTTATTCACTGTTAATGCTTCCAAATCCTTCAGGATATGATGGTCGATCCTGAGTGTATGAGTTTTATATTTTATAAGACCCAGAATATGCATCTTGTCAAATTTGAATGGTCTTGCTGACGCTTCAATTTTTTCCATATCCTCATTTAAATATTCTGATGGAATGATCTCTATTTTATGGTCAAAAACAATACCCAGGGATCCTTTCCTGATAAATGCGACAGAACTCCCTTCAAATATTTTATAAATACCTTCGGTATCAATCAAGTTTGTAAAACTGGATATGC
>JANWHK010000144.1 GCA_025450395.1 Bacteroidia bacterium | reverse complement strand
ATTCAAGGTATTGGGTCCTTTTACCAGAATGCGGATCATTGACGATAAGCAGTGTTTCAGCAACAGGGAAGTTTATTTCATAGATGATTCTAAAGGCATCAACAGGGCCAATTGTGTTTTTCGCTGGAACATCAAGGATACATTTGGGGGACTTTGCACCAGCAACAGGATAAAAGACATCAATAAATACCTGAATTGCAATTATTCAGTCGACTGGTATACCAGGCATAAATTCAGCAATAAACTGAAAAAAGAGTACTATGCCACCTTATGGGTGATGGATACCACCACCGGTTGCATGGATTCAGTGGAAGACAAGTTAAACATGAAGTATTGCAGCACCCTGTTGGACCTTGACAGCGTGAATGTATGCAAGGACAAGATTTTCCTCGAAGACATTCCACCGCCATTCCCCATCGAATTTACCATTGATTCGGCCAAGCAGATATGGAGACAATTCCCTGCGCTTATCGACTCGACTTTCAGCGGCATATATGATGTCGGATTAAGGTTCAAGACCGTGGTCTCGCCATGGGGAGAAATAATCGGGGATGATTCCATCAAGGTGCACCCCGATTCCATGACTTATTTTGATACGGTTTACCTGAAGGATTATTTACACATCAAGGAGAAAAAGAAGGATTCCATATATGCTAAGGTCTATGGCCTTTGCAAGCCATTCAGGATTACATTGTTCTTTAAGAACGGGATGTTCTATAAGGATCAACGCCTCAACATTGTATGGGGGGCACCCGGCACCAAGAATTACGACAGTCTTTTTACAAGTACTGTAAAAGTGGATTCGGTTTCCACGCTTGTTGACTTTTCCGGATTCCAGGCAGAGATAAGGATAGAACTCGAAAGTGAATTCGGTTGTAAATCCCTTTACCGGATACCTGTAGGGCGGGGTATATTTATTTCAAAGGACAATTTAAAGTATAACTGCCTTAAGAATGCCACTTGTTTTACACCTTATATTTACGATGTACAAACCTCAAATTTCTGGACAGGCAATTCTCCAAACAGGAAGGTTTCCTGGTGGTTTGATGACACCAGTGGACTAGTCGAAAAATTCAATCCCTGCTATCGCTTCAAGTATGGTGGCCTTCATGCATTTAAAATGCTTGTACGGGATACTTTTGGTTGCCTTGACACCATAAAAGATAATATATTTATACAAGATCCAAAGGCCAATTTCAAGCATAATGCCCTGATCGCCTATTGCTCGGAACTCAAGCAGTTCTTTGATTCTTCTTCAATTTACCCAAGCCTTGATGACAGTATTGTCAAATACCTGTGGCGATTCGGTGATGGCGTGTTCTCATCGCTGCAGAAAGACCCTTTGCAATCCCTTAATACCTCACTGGACAAGATTCCTGCAGCACATGCCATTCAAACAAAGCAAGGATGTGTGGATACCATACGGTTTGAGATTGATGTCATCGGCCCTAAACCATATTTCATTATCAAGGATACCATTGGTTGCGGTTCATTGAATGCCATTTTTACCAACCTGTCGAAAAACTGCAAGCAATACATCTGGCAATACGGCGATTCGGCACAGACGACATATCAGACATTCAGCAAACAAAATGTGAATTTCCTGTATAACAAACCAGGGCGATATTATATAAGCCTGATAGGTATTGACACGGTGTTTAATCCCTTTACGAACAGCCTGCAATCTTGCTTCAGCACCTTCCCCGACAAGCTGTTCCAGAAAGATACCTCACGCACTGTTTTGGTTTTGCCTTTAAATAAGACAGGCATCATCAGCAAGGATACCGTTTGCCTCGGCAGTATTATTAACTTCTTCAGCAAGTCTGATACGGCATACGATTACGATTACTGGCAAATGGGTGACACTTCAGCTGCTTTCAAGCTCAATGCAGGCTCCACACATGCATACCAATACAAGCAAACCGGCTCCTACAATGTCAGGCTTAGTCCCGGTTATAACACTTCCATCAACAACCAATGCCGCGACAGTGCACAGAAAAACATATTGGTGCTCGGTGTCAAGGCGGATTTTGACATCGACCCACTGAATGTTCCGCCTGTCTTCCTGTTCCATAACAAGTCAAGCCCTGCCAATGCCTCCCTGCGATGGGATTTCGGGCAGCCATCCGGTTCATCCAATACCTCGACAGACAAGGATCCGAGTCATGATTACGGAATGGATACCGGTACATTTACCGTATGCCTGATAGCTGCCTTGCCGGAAGGATGTTCTGATACCATCTGCAAAACCGTATTCAACGACCACAAGGAATCCTTTGGCATTTACAACGTATTCACCCCCGGAAACATCGACGGCAAAAATGACCAGTACGATATACAGATAGAAAATGAAGACCTGTATGACCTGCAGATATACGACCGCTGGGGCAACCTGGTATATGAGGGCAAGGAAGATGCCGACAACACGCAGAACTTCAACTGGAACGGTAAGGTCATGAACAAGGGAGCCGAATGCCCTGCAGCGACTTACTATTACATTTTCAGGTACAGTTTAAAACAAAAACCCGGTGAGGTCATTACACTGAACGGGGTTATTATGTTGATCAGGTAAAAATAAAGGACCTAACATGTCCTTTGATTTTGGAAACGCATTCTCCATAGGATTTAAATAAATAGGTAGGGAATAACTATTATTACCAATGTTTGAAACTCATGTTTAAACTAAACTGTAAGATATTCTTTGTTTTCTTGATGTTCATTTTAAATGGCTGGTACATTTCAGCACAGGGAACGATCAATACTCCTGCAAGGGAATGCCTTGGAAATATTACAAATTTCAGCTACACCCCTCCCGCGGGCTTGACACTCAGTTCAGCCAGCTGGAATTTTGGCGATGGTTACACTTCAGCCAGTTTAACACCTGTTCATATTTATGGCAATACAGGTGTATACACAATTGTTATACAGGCCACCTTCACCAACAGCACAACAGCCACCGACAGCACAAAAATTGAAGTTTTGGGACTTCCAAAGATCGCATTTTATTACGACCTTCAAAGTGACAGTTGTTACAATCACAACAAGGTATGTTACATAGATACAAGCAGGCCTGCTGTCCCCGGACAAACAATTACCAACAGGCTGTTTGTATGGGGTGATGGCAGCTTCGACCAGGTAAGCTCGCCCGCATTCGGGCAAAAATTATGTCATACATACGCAGTGACAGATCTTTACAACTTACGAATGGAATTGACAGATAAATTTGGTTGTAAAAGCAGTCTTGCGGCAAACATCAATATCGTAGAAAACATTGATGCCGATTTTGACCTGAAAGCTGAATTCTATAATTGTACGCAATTCAGGGTCTGCGTAATCAATAAATCAGTCGGGGGAAACCCTAAAACGGAGCATTACAAATGGTATATAGACACATCTAAGCTCGATACACTCCCATATTTTTCATCCTCCAAATGTATCTATTATGACAAGACAAGAAGTTCAAGTGTCACTTTAATTGCCAATGCCAATAACAATTGTATTGATACTGTAACTAAACCATTCAATTTTTATATCGACCAATTACCTGATTCCCTCTACATGTCAGATTCAGTCTGGTGTTATGCCGATATTACCGCACATGCAGCCTGGATAAAAAACGTGGCACGCGACACAACACAATGGTATCTTGATGGCTTTTTTAATCCACTGGTCAGGGGAGCAGAATTAACAATTTGGACAGACCCTATACCTCCGGGCAAACACAATTTAAAAGTAGAGATCATGAGAGGTTTTGCAGCTTGTCCATTAAATATTGATTTCAGGATTTTAGGTCCTGCGGCGAATTTTAGAGTTTTTGACAATGGACAATGTTTAAGTAGCAATGAAGTATTTTTTCTGGACAATTCTTTCGGGATAAACAGAAATAATTGTTTATTCAGGTGGGCGATACAAGACCCAAATGGGGATCCGTGCGTCAACAACAGGCTGAATGATATCAATAAAAATAAAAACTGCAATACCTCACTTGATTGGTTCACAAGGCACCGGTTTAAGCGGAGATTATGGACTCAATATCCTGTGAAGCTTTGGGTAAAGGATACGCTTACAGGTTGTGAAGATTCTACTGATAGGACCATTTTTATGGATAACTGCTGCAGCCTGCTCTTTCTCGACAGTGTGAATGTTTGCCGGGACGGTTTTTTTTATAATGATGTGGGTGGGCCTCCACCATATGAATTTACACTTGATTCGGCCAATCAGAAATGGATCAGGTTTGCAGGACATATTGACTCGTCGCTCAGTGGAATTTTTGATGTTGGTTTGAGATTCAGAAGCCAGATATCTCCATGGGCAGAAAAATTTGGCGATGATTCCATCAAGATCCACAGTGACACCCTCACCTATTATGACACCGTCTATTTCAAGGATTACATGCATATCAAGGAACAAAAGACGGATTCAATATATCTTAATGTTTATGGTGGATGCAAACCCCCGTATAAAGTTTCATTGCACTTTAAAAATGGCATGTTTTACCCCGGTGATTCACTTTTTGTCACGTGGGGTGGCAGTGGAGACAGTGCTGATTTTGCTAAAAAATTTACACAAACAACCAAGATAGATTCACTTTTCCAGACCTTTAAGTTTACAGGCTTGCTTACTGAGATCCGTGTGATGATGGAAAACCAATATGGATGCCGGACGAATACATCCATATCCCTTAAAAAGGGCAAATTGCTTTCGAAGGATTACCTCAGGAACCGTTGCCTGGGTGATGTCACATGTTTTACGCCTTATGTTTATGATGTAAAATCTTCCGGTTTCTGGACCGGCAATACAGCTTATGACAATGTAAGCTGGTGGTTTGATGATACGGGCCTGGTGAACCAGTTCAACCCTTGTTATCAATTCAAGAGCGGAGGAAAACATATTATTCAAATGCTTGTAAAGGATTCTTTAGGTTGTCGCGACACCCTTACTGATTCTATTTTTGTTCAGGATCTGAGAGCCAATATAACCTACAATTCAAGGTACATGTATTGTTCAGAACTTAAACAGTTTTTTGATTCATCCTCATTTATTCCCAACCGGGGTGACAGTATTCTGAAATTTGTATGGCAGTTCGGTTCCGGGGTATATTCATCCTTTCAAAAAAACCCTTTACAATCCATCATAACCTCACTTGACAAGATACCTGCCGCTATTGTAGTTGGAACAAAATATGGATGCTACGATACCATGCACTTTGAAATTAATGTCATTGGTCCTAAACCATATTTCATTATCAAGGATACCATTGGTTGCGGTTCACTCAATGCACTTTTCACCAATTTGTCCAAAAACTGTAAACAATACATCTGGCAATATGGTGATTCCTTACAGACAACATTTCAGACCTCTAATAAGCAAGCTGTAAATTTCCTGTACAATAAACCGGGACGTTATTTCATCAGCCTGGTAGGGATTGACACCGTGTTTAATCCTTTTACCAACAAGCTTGAGTATTGCTCAAGCACCTTCCCCGACAAGCTGTTCCAGAAAGATACCTCCCGCACTGTTTTGGTTTTGCCTTTAAATAAGACAGGAATCATCAGCAAGGATACCGTCTGCCTCGGCAGTATTATAAACTTCTTCAGCAAGTCTGATACTGCCTATGATTATGACTACTGGCAAATGGGTGACACTTCAGCTGCTTTCAAGCTCAATGCAGGCTCCACACATACTTACCAATACAAACAGACCGGCTCGTATAATGTCAGGCTCAGTCCCGGTTATAACACGGCTATCAACAACCAATGCCGTGACAGTGCACAGAAAAACATACTTGTTCTCGGAGTGAAGGCGAATTTTGACATCGATCCGCTGAATGTCCCGCCTGTCTTCCTGTTCCATAACAAGTCAAACCCTGCCAACGCTTCCTTGCGTTGGGATTTCGGGCAGCCATCCGGTTCAGCCAATACCTCGACAGACCAGGATCCGAGTCATGATTACGGAATGGATACAGGTACATTTACCGTATGCCTGATAGCTGCCTTGCCGGAAGGATGTTCTGACACCATCTGCAAAACCGTATTCAACGACCACAAGGAATCTTTTGGTATTTACAATGTATTCACCCCCGGGAACATCGACGGTAAAAATGACCAGTACGATATACAGATAGAAAATGAAGACCTGTATGATCTGCAAATTTACGACCGTTGGGGCAACCTGGTATATGAGGGCAAGGAAGATGCAGACAACACGCAGAACATCAACTGGAACGGTAAGGTCATGAACAAGGGAGCCGAATGCCCTGCAGCAACCTATTATTACATTTTCAGGTACAGTTTAAAACAGAAACCCGGTGAGGTTATTACACTGAACGGGGTTATTATGTTGATCAGGTAAAGTTCATCGTTGTCAGGTGCTCATCAATGGTTTAAAACTTAATTCATTTGTTTGATGGATTGACATCAAATAAATATTAATTTTGTTGTGTCAATATCATATTGACTTTTCACATTTTCAATCTATTAATCATAAATAACACCATGGATACAAACATTGCAATCTTAGGCACCGGTGCTGTGGGAAATACCATTGGCAACAAATTGATACAACTCGGTTACGCCGTGATGATGGGCAGCCGGACTGCCACAAATGAAAAGGCAGTGGCCTGGGCTCATGGTAACGGGACAAAGGCGTCAAATGGCACTTTTGCCGATGCCGCAAAGTTTGGAAAGATCATTTTTAACTGTACAAAGGGGGAGATAACCCTCGAAGTATTCAAGCTGGCGGGTCCCGAAAATTTCAAGGATAAAACTGTCATCGACATCAGCAATCCGCTGGATTTCTCGAACGGCCTGCCACCTTCCCTGTTTAAGCAATGGTCAAACACCAATTCCCTGGGCGAAGAGATACAGAAACTCCTGCCGGAAGCGAACGTTATCAAAACACTGAATATGGTAAACTGTGAGGTGATGGTGGATGCCCACAGATGTGGCGGTGATGCCACCATGTTCATCTGTGGAAACAATGCCTCCGCCAAATCTTCTGTGAAAGACCTTTTACAGCGGTTTGCATGGAGTGATATTATCGATCTCGGTGATATTTCCTCTGCCAGGGCCATGGAAATGTTATTGCCTATCTGGCTTAAGACCTGGATGTCAACCGGGAACGGACATTTCGCCTTTAAAATTGTCAGAACATCCTAAATAAAAAGTTACCTTTGTAATACCTTAAGCACCCGACGCAGGAACTTGATAAATTGACCTCAAGCCTGTTAGAAATATTTTAAATCCATCTCCATGAAAAAACTGATTCGCACAACTTACAATCCCGCCCATGTTGACATAGCCCTCCTGATCGCCAGAATTACCATCGCCAGCTTTATGCTAATACACGGCTGGCCCAAACTGGCAAAGTTCTGTACCAATGAAGAAATAGAATTTGCAGACCCCATCGGCGTTGGGGTCATCTTTTCGCTTGCACTGACCGTATTCGCTGAAGTCCTTTGTTCAATATTGGTGATGGCTGGATTTATGACACGCCTGGCTGTTATCCCACTGATCATCACCATGCTGGTAGCCGCTTTTATCGTACATGCCGGGGACGGCTTCGGTAAAAAAGAACTACCAATGATGTATGTCATGATTTACGGCTTTTTACTAGTGACAGGCAGTGGCAAATACTCGATTGACCATTGGATCAGCAGCAATTCGGATCATAAGAATAAGGGAAAGGAAACAAAAGTAATTTCAGACAGCGACTTCACACCCTGAGAAAGTACGAAGGAAAATTACAAGTTACAAATTACAGGTTACAATTTAGATACCAGTTCCCACTGATTACCGATTACCTGCTCCCCACCTGTTCCCACTGGCTCCCACCGGTTTCCACCTATAAATGTAAAGTCTTAAATTTTACTAACTTTTTATAAAAAGCCATCAACATCACTCCCAGTGGCAATAAAAGCAGGTATAACGGAGCGTCGGAACCTGATTTCGGCGGATTATTGTCCTGCCCGCCAATGGTGGCTGCTCCTGCATAATAATTCTCATCATTCGTATTACCGCTGTTGGAGTCCGGGTCAAACATGTCAATTATCTTTTGCTTGATGGACCTGGAATTGCCTTCATCGGTAGCTCTTGATTTTGTCAGGTTCACGGCATACCATTCATATTTTTTGGTACGCTCGCCGGTGAGTTTGCAGAATTCAAGCACTTCATCCACTTTGCGTTCCTCAAGTTGTTTGAGATACTCCTTTCCTTTATCACAGTCCGTGTAAGTTGCAGGATGTGTTATCACGTAACGCGCCTGGTAATTTTCAGTGTTGGGCGTCGCCTGGAACATCAGGTCCTGCGGAAAATCATTGCGGCTATAACGCACATGCAGGCGGGTAAAAAAGACAGTGGCATTAGGGTCTCCGGTCAGCCAACTCACGCCCGCATCCACAAATTCATTATACATGGGCGGATCACCTACACAGGGGTCACATTTCACACCTGCAAATGAAGGTGTCACATTCCATGCATATTCAAGGAATACCGTATTCTTGTTGTTCCTTAGATATTGCTTGTTGAAGGTCTTGATATAAAACGAATCAAACTGGTTCAGCACAAAAGTCGGGATGTTATTGCCAGTTGGCATTTTTTCTGTCCTGTAATTGGTGCATTCCACCCTGCCTGCCCTGGTAAAGGTATATACCACCAGGTCCTGGAAAGTTTTTGCATTTGCCATGCCTAATCGAATCGGCAACATAAACCTGCTGCTGCTGTAAGTGATCTGGATAGGCCTGAGATAATCAAACCCGGTGGAGTTAACATTGTTCAGGTTGACCTTCACGACAAAGAACTTGAGTTTATCATTGATGTATGGCTGCAACACTTCCTTCGCATTGTCCGGAATGCTGTAACCATTGTCCTTAAGCCATGACTCCAGGCCGCCGCTCTGTTCTGCTGAAAGAATTGTGATATCATATTCTCCAATGGTATATTGTGCTTCAATCATGACATGGTATTGGCCTGAAGGTGCTGCCAGCATTACCATGTTCTTTTTTGAAACACTTTCCGCAACACCAAAATCCCACTCATAAGACCTCTTATCAGCACATGGGTTCTCATCGTAATACTCCACCATCCTGGGTGCGGAATAGGCATCGATCTTGTCGAAGATATTGCGGTTCACCACCTTGATATCGCGTTCCCTCAATAATTCCGGTACCGGAACCACCATGGCAAAATCCTTGACATTGCCCTTAAAATCATTGCTCATGGTGAGCGTCGTGAGGTTGCCATCCCTGACGATGATCACCTCGCTTTTGTTGTTATAAAGATTCGCCCCTGCCTTGGCGACATAAAAACCGCAGAAAGCTTTTGCTTCTGTGAGTACTGTCATCATGACAATACTTAAAACTATGTTTTTCATATTATTAATTAAAATTTAAGTGAATATTTCCAGGAAAATGTTTGGCCTTTACACAAGCGGTCGACCAATGGTGTACACAGCGAAACAATGAACAAAGCCTTGATGGGTGTGCCATTCATGTACTTGAACTCAGCCCAGTAAAACGCAAGCAGCGCAATACTTATGCTCCAGACAATCCTGGCCGTTTGATTGTTCGGCGTAGTGCTGGGATCTGTTATCATAAAGAATGAATACAACAAGAGGGCGCCATTGCTGAGTTTATGCAGCGTATAATCCGCGGGCCATCCCAGGTACAGGTTGCTGTAAACTACCTGGCATAAAGCGTATGTCCCTAAAAACACCAGGCCTGTGTCTATGCGTCCAACCTTCAGCAATAACATGCTACCGGCCGCGGCGAGAAAATACAATAATACAAGATTGCTACCCCACTGTCCAGGCGAAACCCAGGCCATTTTGGTCATAAAAATGGTGGCCATAAGGCCAAAATTTGCAGGGTTAAAAACGTGTTTGCCATTGATTCTAAGGAAATATTTAGAGGCTATAGCCAGGAATGAAGCCAAAACGGCGATGTACCAGAACTGGGTTTTCATCAGGATGGACAATCCCATGGAAGTAATGATGGCACTCCTGAGTGCGTCGAGTGGCTTGCCATATATCCTGCAAAATGCATATTGTGAAATAAGAGCTGTGCCAATAATGGAAAGAATAATAAGGGGTTTGAACTCCCAGTGCAAGGAATGAACGCCATAAATAAGAAAGACTCCGAGAAAGGCGATCTGAAAATATCGCGCATCTTCGGTGATACGTGAAATGGAATGAAATAAACGCATAATCATATAGATTTTTGCGATAAATACGCTTGGGAGGAAAAAGGTAAACGGAGGGGGAATTACGAGTTACAAATTACAAGTTACAATTGGGAAGTAACCCTTATTTTGTCACACGCGACCTCTTCACGCCAATGGTTCCTGTCCCTGGCATGTGGCGATGGTAATGCTTTTTAAAATTAGGAAACTTCGATTATTACAAATATTTTTGACAATACTAAAAACACGGAAATGAAAAAGATATTATATTTACTTTCGATAAGTTCAGTCCTGTTAATCTGTTGTAATGGACAAAACAAAAAAGAAATGTCAAAAGATGAGATAGAAGAGCTTTGGAAACAGGAAAAAATCAATCAGGATAGAGCTAAATCCGGAGGAAAAGTATCTCCAATTTCAATTATTTCTGACCCTGAACTGGTTAAAAAAATAAAAACTGAGATTTCACAGAAAATTGAAGAGAAAAAAAAGCAAAAAGAATCAGAAAAGAAAACAATAAGTACAACGGATAGGTACAAAGCGGGTGATAAATTGGTTGTTCCTGAAATGATAAAAATCCTGAATGGTAAAAACAAGGATGCACGGAATGAAATATACAAAGGATTAGCGCGCAATTATGATGACCCGGTTGATTATAAAATCAGTGAACCGGAACTAGTCTCTGTTATTCTTGGTAACATCAATATTCCGGAAGATGAGGAAGCGGTTATCCAGATAGCAGGATTGATGAAACTCAACGGATATGTGCCATTATTTGAAACGCGCTTGCTTTCAGGAAAATCAAAGGATAATGACAGATTATTATATTGGTTAGGCCAGGATGGAAGCAGTTCAAAGGCATTTGAATTCGTTAAAACACAAATACTGGATAACAAGATTGATCTTGTGAACCAACCCTACACCATGTCGGCACTTGAAGGCTTCTCCGAAAGCAAGGACAAGAATATTCAGTCTGGCACTTTGATTTTATGCCTTGAAATTTATAACCGCAAACTCATACCGAAGGGGAAATTTGAAGAAATAAAGACCACCTACTCTTCAAATAATCCGGCTATTGATCTACTTAACATTCTTCTTAAGAACGGTGATAATAGGGTGATCCCTATTGCCAATGACATGATTAAAAAAGGCATTATGAGAGGAAGCGCTATCAATACTTTAATCCGTTTAGAAGGCAACAAACACAGAGATCTCGTATTAAAATTGTTGAAAAACGAGGATAGTTATTTTGATGGACTTGATGCTGCCACAACACTCTATAAAATCAACAGGGACGAAACTATTGTAATAGAAGTCTTGCAACAATTCGAAAGGAGGAAGAATCGTCCAGCCTATTTAATTGACAGGATTGTTTACACGATAGTTGATATGAATGCAACTGAGTATTTTATAAAGCTCGATGCAATCATAAAAGACAAACAATTGATTAAATCAATTCAGGAAACATATGAGTTGACAAGAAGAACAACAAAAGATGTAGCGAATGACCTGTATGAAATGGGTATAGTAGGCAAACCATATGAACAAAGTATTATAGAAAAGGCACAAGCTAGTGCTGAATATGATGGCACCAAAGGATTTATCTATAATTTCTTGTCTGTTTCGAGAATACATACCTTCTTTGATGCAGAGACAGGTTATGTGCCTGTTCCCTATGACGAATTGATAATAGAAATATCAAAAAACAGTAACGGTAAGTTTGAAGACTTTTTAGTTTGGATGGATGCTGAAGAAAATCCAAAAGATGGAAGTCTAAAATACAAGATCACGCTAATTGTTAACGACAAGGTATTTATAGCCACACCAGAGGACATTGGAGACTGGTATGATGTGCAGGTGGTTTTAAACTTGTTAAATACAGCACTTGAAAATTCAAACTTTAAAGAAAGATATGTGATGGTTGATACAGGTGACCAAACGGTGCAATTATTGTTTGGTCCTGAAGAAAAAATAAAGGAGTTTATTGATAAATATCAATTATAAAACAATTCTTACATGACAGTTATAGAAAAAATATACGATTTACGATGTGGATGTACGACGTACGATGTAAAAAACCATCACATCATTCATCATTCATAACTCATAATTACGCCAGCCTTTCTTCCAACACCTGTTTAGGCGTTTTGCCGGTGACGGTCTTGAATATCCTGAAAAAACTTGAGCGTGAGTTGAAACCAGCTTTAATGCCAATGGATTCCATGGTATAATCCTGAGAAAGACCATTTTCAAAATATTGCAACACATATTGCACCCTTAACACATTCCTGAGTTCTACAAATGTGTACTGATTGTAATAACGGAATATATACTCTACATGATAGAGGGGGCACTGCAATTCATTGCTGATGGTCTTCATGTCAAAGTCCGGATCCTTATAGGGCGCTGTACTGAGGTATTGGTTGATCCTTTGGATATAGTCAATTACCTTGTCTTTTTCAATAATGATCGCAGATGCATTCGCCAATTCTGAATTCGTCCCATCCTCGAGATGCTGCATGTGTATCCAGCCGAAATGATCGAAATAAAAGTCAGTGTCTGTCATCATATCTTCAGCAATCTTCCTTGCAGGTTCTTTAATTTCATGTGCCGTTATTACCTGTTCGTAAACTTCAACCGGAATATAGTCGATGACGGGCAAGCCCGAACTGATGCGCGGTATACCAAAAAGCAGTTCGGGTTTAAACAATACCCTTGTAAAAACAAAAACCAGTATCATGGACCTGAATATATCAGGATTCACCGCATTATTTAGATTGACCTTGAATACCAAAAGCAGTGAGACATGATAAAATACGATGACAAGAAGTATTGTACATGTGACCAAAAGGCTCAATACCCATAGCCTTACTTTTTTAACCTGCACATGTTCTTCAGGCTTTTTCCTTAATTTTTGAAAGAAAAGCTTCCATGACCATGAGAGGTAAATGATAGATGAGGCAAACAGGCAATACATGTGATATTTTGGCAATACGTATAATGGATAATATCTTAATTCATTGAATACATTCTGTTCCCTCGGAAGTCTTAAATACCCGAATTCCAGGTATCCGGCGAGAACATAATAGACCAATAAGACAATAGCCCCAAGAGGCACCAGGAAATGTATCCAATCGGTTTTCCTCAATGACTGCTCATCCTTCATAAGGCTGCGGAAATACAGGAATAATGCGGGTGGCAAAAGATAATAGGCAAATGACAAGGAACCCATCAGGAAGGTATTGTCGATCAGGTGCTCATGTATACTGTAGTTTGTAAGGGAACGATAGGCCATCACCAGGAAGGCCATGCCAAGGAAGCGGTTGACCTGGCGGTTTTGAGACGGCGCAAAAATCAGCATGAAGGCAACGATAAAACCCAATAAAGATGTGCCCAGATTAAGGGTACTGATTATATTCATTACAAGTTAAAATTTAATTCACGATAAATGCCTGTGTTTTTTGAATAGTTTGAGAATTCAGGCATTCAACATTGCAATATTATAGCAATTTGCAGTAGATTGTCTTCACTCATTCAAAAAGATAAAAACATTTGTGGATAAAATGGGCGCCGGCGTACCATTTCGGTATACATCTTGTTGCGTTTGAAGATTTATTTTAATTAAAATCTATGTTAATTAAAACATTTTTTCGGAAAACGCAAACAAAAAAGACCATTCAGTTTCAAACTGCTAATCCTTCAAAAACTCAACCGTATTCTCGACAAGCTCCTCCAGCATGGTCGTTACATCGGTTTCCGGATCAAAGGGATGTTTGGCACCAAAAGTATGTCCTCCTGCCTCTACCTTGATGAGAATCGAATGCTTGACAATGTCGTATAAGGATTCTGCATGTTTGATGTCCACGCTTTCATCATCTTCTCCATGAATGATCAATAAAGGTATAGCCAGTATTTTCGCGGCCTTCTGCACATCCAAAACCGACTTATGCTTGATATAATTATCGTAAAGTTGTTTCTTGATCGGCAATTGCTGAAATGTCCTCTTGTTCTCCGCATACACGATACCGCTCTTATTCCATTCCTCTATGGTTGCCGGCCTGAAAAAAGAATCAAACTCTGAAACTGAGGCCCACAGGACAAGTTTTTTAATGCGTTTATCTTCACTGGCTTTCAACAGGGCAATGCCACCACCGCGGCTATGTCCCACTAAATAGATTTCATTCTTGTTGATGTTATACCCCTCATTTTTTTTATCCACAAAATTCAATACCTTGTCAAGATCCTCCATTTCAATACTGTAATTATTATCTCCAAATGTTTCAAGATCAGAAATTTCTTCAAGGTTTGAGGCAAGAATACCGTTGTGTGAAAAATTGAATTTCAGGAAAGCGAGGCCCTCTCTTGCACATTGCTGAGCCACCCAGTTAAAATGTCCCCAATCTTTAAAACCCTTGAAGCCATGGCAAAAAACCACAACCGGCGTCTTGGTCTTGCTGACCGGTAAAGTGATATCCAATGTAATGGGTTTGTCATTCGCGCCCTTAATTTGCACATGCTTTTGTTCAATCTGTTTCACGGTTCAAATTTACAATTTACAAATTACAAGTTACAAATTAAATATGCTGATTGGTATACTTATTAAGTTTTTAGTCCTTTTGTTAAATGCATAATGTTTTTTCAGCGCAAAGATTACAAATTAGCAAATTAAATATGCATGAATTATGAAAGAAAAATTAAAAATGAGAACAAAGAAAATTGGGCTGGAAGTTATTTTGCTTTTAGATGAACTGCCCAATAAACCTTCAGCTTGGGCAATTGCAAACCAGATAATCAAGAGTTCAACATCTATTGGGGCAAATTACCGAGCGGCATGTATGGCGAAATCCAACGCAGATTTTATTAACAAATTAAAGATTGTTGAAGAAGAGGCTGACGAAACTATTTATTGGCTGGAACTGATAGAAGAAAGTAATATGGTACCATCGGAAAGGGTATTCGGAGTCAAAAATGAAACTAAAGAAATTCTCGCCATAATTGTAACTTCCATAAAGACCCTGCGAAGCCGACCTTAAATATATCCAAATATAATAAAATCAGTTTTTCCTGGCCTCAATTGTAACTTGTAATTTGTACTTTGTAAATCATTCCTCGTACCTCGTTATCTGTCTCAAATGATGCTCCAGATGCACCACATAATCGTTGACCAGAAATTCAAGCGTGACGGGATTTTCTCCGCCGGTATTGCAAAACCTGGATAACTTGTCTTCGTCTATCTGTTTGATGATATGGACAAGATGAAGGTTGTACCTGCGCCAGAATTCAACCAGGTCGTCTTTTTCAAGTGCGTTATAATAGCTGAAATTGTTCCATTGGTCCTGGTCGTACCTGATATATGGAACTTCCTCGAACTGCACCCTGACGAATCGCTGATGGTTGTTTGTGGCACTGTCCAGCAGGTGTCCCAATATCTGTTGCTTGCTCCATTTTTCAGGCGAGGGTTTAGTTGCAAAATCTGCAGGTGAAATATCATTGAGCAATGGCGGAATGATCTCACATAAATGTTTCAGTCTTTGTATGGAATGGGTGATCATGATTTAAAGGATCAAATTAAAACATCATTTGCTTCAAAACAAAAATTATATTTTTCTTAAAAAAAAAGCCTGCCTCCGATCAAAGAGGCAGGCTTTGGTATCGCGATTATCTCAAAAGCATGAAATAACCGTTTACATAATCATTGTTATTGATTGCTGTTGTTGTGGTGTTGTTTATTACAACTCCGAATTTGTAGGTTCCCGGAGCAAGTCCTGTAATTGAGGCCGCTGCTGCCTTGGTACTTCTTTCAGTTCCGATGTTGATAATGGAATAAGCGCCTCCTACCATATTGAGTATAGTACCAGAAGGTTGCAATTGATAACCTAGTCCATATTGCACATTCGTTATCAAGGCTGTAGCAGCCAAAGGAGCTTGTGCACTGCCTACTACGATATCACCTGATGAAGTGATCACTATAGTAGCTGTAGGACCGACAAAAGCATAAGCGGTCATAGAGTTGAATGGACCGGATGTAGCAGCTGAATTGATAGGATATACGCCCATGATCTGCTTGCCAAGTGTCGCTCCCCAACTTGCATTTCCTGTAGCATCACTGGTTAAAACACGTCCTGATCCTGCCCCGTTGGTCATTTGCAAATTGGTGGTACGGGTAAGGCCGTTTACATCCAGTTTTGCAGCTGGCGTGGTAGTGCCTATTCCCACTTCACCGAAATTGTTAACGGTTAATTTGGGAGACCCATTGGTTACAATATTAACACCCAGACCGGAACCATTTGTTCCAAAATCCAGGTAAGACGTATCGTTGTAAACACCCATATAACCCAGATATAAACCATTCCTGTAAAATTCACTCCATCCACCCCCCTGGAAGTCATAGGTCATAATACCGTTCGACCCTTTCAGACTCAGAGGAGCTATAGGCGTGCTGGTACCTATGCCTACATATCCACCTGCGACGTAAGGTCCGTTTGATCCAATTGACCACGGGGCGCTTATTGTACCGCCGCTTATGTCAATTCCATTTCCGGCTGATAACTGGGTTACAGTTCCCGGAACCCAGTTGATGCCATCCCATTTTAAGAACTGGTCATTAAGAGCACCTCCTGCCTGTATTTGCGCCGGGGTGATTGTGGCTGTTGTTTTGAGTGAATCTGCAATTGCTGCATTATTGGCGCTTCCTGCCTTATTTGTATACAATGCATAAGGTACGCTCATCATTTGTGTTGTACCTGTGATACTATAAGCAGTTCCGCCTAAAGGGTCAATTTCTGTCTTGATAAAATAAGGTCCGTTGCCCCAATTGATAGTTCCGAAAGTTCCGACTACCGGGGTGCCTGTACCTATTTCAATTGTAAACAAACCGTTGGAGTTGGTGGTTGGGGTTTGTGTCTCAACATATATGGATGCACCGAAAGCGGTACCTTGTATGATACTGATACGCACTCCCACCAGCTTAGTGGCCGCGAGGCTGTTATTGGCATTCCTTACTACCGCCTGGTAGCTCAGTTTTTCCGGTGATTGGGCAAATACCCCTGTAGCTATGAAAGCCACGACGATTAATGTAATTATTGATTTCATAAATAGTTAGTTTTTAATGATTTTAAATGTCCTGATCTCTGAATTGTTCATGGTCACCTTTAAAAAATAGGTGGCATTGGGTAAGTCGGCAAGGGAAATGGTGGTGAGGTCACTGCTGAGTTTCTGCTCCACTAGCAACCTGCCCTGCAAGTCGTAAAGGCTATAACTCATTTGTCCCATTTGGACATCAGTCACACTCAATGTAACATAATTTGTGGTTGGATTGGGGTAAACAAAGGCAGCCATGCGATTGTTGACATCAATAATTGAATTGGTGTAGATCTCGAAAGGCTGCTGAAGTCCTTCGGTACTTTTGCCGGTAAGCCCCTGCTTGGTTATAAAGTCGACCTGCCCCACAGAATAACTCGCGCTTCCCCCGGCGCCTGTGGCATCACCACCCGAGGCTACCAGACCCTGCTGGGCAAGGAGTTTGTTCCCTCCTGCAAGCAGGAGAAAAAGGGTAAATGGAATAATTTTTTTTTGTTTCATAATGAATGTTTTAAGATTTGTAGTAATTTGTATCCATAAGAATTTCTCATACAAATCAAAGATATATAATTGACAATATCGATATTTATTTAAAAAATATTGAGAAAAGGCTCTGAAGCTCAATTAAACTTATATTACGTACGCTTTTGTTGGTTTCCAGACCAACAAATATCGTATCTAACTCCAGAACCAATCATACAAATTTGTTAAAAACCCAAACTTATCATCACCATCTTCATAGAAGCTTTCTGTGGAATATCGATAATCCCTACCTGAGGCTGATTTATAGCTTCTCACGGGATTATTATGGATATAAGATAATTTCTGCTCAACAAAGCCAAGATTATAACACTCCACCCATAAAGGGTTTCGTTCCCAAATTTGATATTTCCTGTCTTTTGTTTCAACAAGATAATTTTCCTTCTCAAGTTCATTCATATCCTGCAAGATATTTCTGCTGGTGTATTTAAGAAAACTTCCTTGTACCAATAATTTCATTGCAGGAAAATCATTCATTAGGCTAATCCACAATATATGAACGTGATTCGTCATAATCACGAACCCTAAAACTTTTATTCTCTTATCCTTTACAAGGTAATCCAATGAATCCACGATGAATTGTTTTCTTCGGTCATTATGTAGCGCCTGTTGCCAGTTCAGGATGGTGGCTGTGAAGAAGTAGAGGTTCTTTAGTCTGGGGTGGGGCATGATGATCTGACGTCAGTTGTTGGTCGGGAGTCCGATAGCTATCGGACCAACAACGGCGTGCGAAGCTAATTCATCTATACAGTTACGAGACTAACGTTTTGACAACAGGTCATTTATCTTAACAGATGACCGCGCCCCGGATAGAAGCGGCACCGGGCCTGATGGCGGCACTGTGTTTTGCCAGCAGTGCATGGCGACCGGCAGGAAGCCAATGTACTGCCTGCAAACACGTGACAGGCAGCTGGGCCGGTACAGCGGAGAGCCGGTTAAGGCGCCCCTATGAAATACTCATCTCCACCACTACCGCTCCGATTTTCAAATTGGAGAAAGCCGGATTCAGTTTTCTGATCACCACCCTGGCCGATTGTATAAAGGGCCATTTATCCTTGATATCAAGCAACATACTCTCTGCAATAGTTTCCAATAAATGCACGTCAGATATCATGTGGCCTTTGAGTATCGCCACCAGGTCTTCGTAATCCAGGAAGGTGCCGTGAGGTAGTTTTTCCTTTTCATATATGACTTCGGCAGAGACCTTAAAATGGTTTTCAACCTTGTGTTCTACTTTGTGCCATCCCTTGGCTATATAGAACTCAAAATCCTCTACTTTTATGACCCCTGTTTTGGTTTGTACCATTTTTCTATTATTTTTCACCTGCAATCAAGGGAAAATATTTATTTTTGCCAAAATTTTTAATACACCATGTCCGCCATCAATTTTGAAGCCCTGAAAGACCAGAACCAGGGAAAAGACCAATATACGCAACCCGATTTCTATCAACTGGATGACCTGCTGACCGAGGAGCACAAACTCGTCAGGAACTCAGTGAGGGACTGGGTGAAGAGGGAATTGTCACCCATCATTGAGGAGTACGCGCAAAGGGCTGAATTCCCACATCACATCATCAAGGGTCTAGGTGAAATTGGCGCTTTCGGGCCCCAGTTGCCGGCTGAATACGGTTGCGGCGGCATGGATTATATCGCTTACGGACTCATCATGCAGGAACTTGAACGTTGTGACAGCGGTATCCGTTCAACGGCTTCGGTGCAAGGCTCACTGGTGATGTACCCCATCTATAAATTCGGAAGTGAAGAACAAAAAAGAAAATATTTACCCAAACTTGCCAAAGGTGAACTGATGGGTTGTTTCGGGCTGACCGAACCTGACCACGGCTCAGATCCCGGCAGCATGATCACCAATTTCAAGGATATGGGCGACCATTACCTGCTGAATGGTGCGAAGATGTGGATCAGCAATTCACCGTTTGCCGACATTGCGGTCGTATGGGCCAAAAATGAACAGGGCAAAGTAAGGGGGCTTATAGTTGAAAGAGGACTTGCAGGTTTTACCACTCCTGAAACCCATGGTAAATGGAGCTTAAGGGCTAGTGCTACCGGTGAACTCGTGTTTGACAATGTAAAAGTACCCAAAGATTGCATATTACCCGGTGTTGAAGGATTAAAAGGTCCAT
>JANWHK010000143.1 GCA_025450395.1 Bacteroidia bacterium | reverse complement strand
CACCATCAAGCAAGCGAAATCTGTTATATTGCCAGTTCAGTCAATTTTAAAGTGACGCATAACCCGGAGATCAAGACTTTATAAAACTAGTGGAATGATAATGAAAAACTTAAGGTATTCTCCATTCACTACTATTTAATTTGTTTTGAAAAGGCCAACAACAGACCTATATTTACAAAAATAAAACGCTACCATGTATGACATTGAATTTGTTAAAAACTCAAACACTTTAAAAAAACAAATTGTAAGCAGGCAGTTTGAAGGAGATGCTTATGCAGCCTTGGAAGAGTGGAGGCCAAAAAAACCGGCTGTTTACCAGGTAGAAACCACCAATGTATGCAACATGAAATGCGTGATGTGCCCTCGAACCACGCAAATGAAACGAAAACTTGGCTCAATGGATGTGGCTACCTTTAACAGGATTATTGAGCAGCTTGAGCCTCATACGGATGAGCAATGGAAAGACTGGAAACAATTTGTTGAAAAGGATTATATGAGAAACGCCAAAGCTCATGATGAAGATTTTTTCTATTTTATGATCTGTGCACAAACGCTTATTTTACATGGCTTTGGAGAACCCATACTCGACAAGACCCTTCCGGAAAAAATCGCCATTGCTTCAAAAAAAGGATTGCCGACTTATTTTTCAATGAACCCGGTGAACATTATGGAAGACCGGATGATTGCAATAGCTGAAGCAGGACTGGATTACCTGAAATTAAGCCTTGAAGGCCTGGACAATGAGACACAGATGCATTACCGGGGACGCGTGGATAAAAGTTTTGACATGACCCTTGATAAAATATTCAGCACAATAAAGCTTTACGAGGAAAGAAAATATAAAACCAAAATAATCATTACGCGCCTTAACTTTAAGGATGACGAGAAGGAACAACAGGAATTTCTTGATTTCTGGGCAAAATATCCTGTGATGGTGTATGTCAAAAACCAGCATAACCGGTGGTTGTATGAAGAGGAAGAGGCACCTGACAATTCAGCGGAATACATGCAAAGGTATTGTGAATTCCCATGGGCGTCCGTGTCAGTCCTGTATGATGGTACGGTAGTCCCCTGCCCTCTTGACTATGACGGCATCCTGAATATGGGAAACATCAATGAGGACTCACTTGAAGAAATCTGGAACGGCGAAAAATATGATGCCTTCAGGAAGATGCATGTGAATGGAAATTTCCCCAAAGGGCATTTTTGCAAAGAAAGTTGCGATTTTCACCAGGTATATGAATTCACAGACAAAAAATAATTACCATCGGCGGGCTCATCAGTTCATACCGGCAGGTGCCCACACCTATTCCAGGGCTGACGACCAGTTCCCCGCAAATGCGCCCAAATTTGTCAGCCGTGCAAAGGGTTGTTATTTTTGGGACGAAAACGATCAACGTTACCTGGATTATGGCATGGGTATATTATCGGTTACTATTGGACATGCAAATGACGAAATAAACGCAAGGGTCAAGGAAGCGATTGATAAGGGCACTTGCTTTTCGAGGCCTTCCATCCTGGAGGGTGAACTTGCAGAAAAACTCAATGCATTAATCCCGTCGGCCGGAATGGTAAAGTTTGCAAAAAATGGCTCTGACGTCACTTCTGCAGCCATCCGCCTTGCCAGGCATTACACGGGCAGAAAGCTCATCATCAGGTGCAGGCAACAACCATTTCACAGTTTTAACGATTGGTTTATTGCTTCCACTTCAAGACCCGGTGGCATCCCGGGAGAAATGAAAGACTGGGTCCTGGGATTTGATTACAACAATATCTCCTCTCTGGAAACACTGTTTGACCATCACCCGGGACAAATTGCCTGCGTAATTATGGAACCATTCACCAATGAACTTCCACAAGGTGATTTCCTTGATCGCGTGAAATCAATCTGTGAAAAAGAAGGCACCGTCTTGATATTTGATGAAATCATTACAGGTTTCAGGACACATATCAAGGGTGCGCAAAGTTTATACAATGTTGTTCCACATCTCTCTACATTCGGCAAAGGCATTGCCAACGGTTTCCCGATGGCTGTATTATGCGGCAAAAAAGAAATCATGGAACACGGCGGAATGCAAGGGGAAGTGTTTCTTCTATCCTGCACCTATGGCGGCGAAAGCATCGGCATAACAGCAGCTACAGCGTGCATTGATTTTATGCTGGCCAATAAAGTGCCGGAACATATGGGTAAATATGGTGAAGCCTTGATAAGCCACTTCCGGATGCTGATTGACAAACATGGATTATCTGAAACAATGACCATAAGTGGTCATCCCGCCCGGCCGGAACTCAGGTTCCTGAAAAATGGCAAGACTCACTTCGAGCTTAAAACCCTGTTTATGCAAAAAATGCTGGAGCATGGTATCTTAATGGAAAGAATAGCTATCTCCTTCTCACATCAGCAAAACGAACTCAAAAATACCATGGCTGCCCTGGATGAGGTTATTCCATTCTTGAGTTTGTGCGTACAGAATCACACCATTGAACAGAACCTGTCGGGCCCGATTGTCCGGCCAGTATTTACCTTCTGATGCCTACAATTCTCATTTTCAGGACCGGCGGTTTAGGCGATGTGATCTTATCAACCGTGGCCTTGAATATCATACGTCAGCATGCCCCGCAAGCAAAGATTATTTGGGCCGGACGTGAGCCAACAATCAGCCTGATACAATCCTTTTATCCTGATATTACTTTTTTTGACCTCCAGCGCGATAAAAGCAATTTACAACATTTCAAATTATTGAGAGGATTGCTGAAAGAACCCGACCTAGTGATTGACCTCCAAAGATCGCCACGTACAATCTTGCTGGGATACCTGCTTAAATTATCCTTTAAAAAAACCAGGTATGTCACATGGAATAAATTCAGTTTTGAAAGAAGCCTGTTCGTTTTAAGGGCGAAACTAAGCGGACGTAATGGCAGCTCTAATACACATAAAAAACAACTGCCGACACGTGTCGCCGCAATGGCCCTTTGCACAAAGAGAGGACTGGCAAAGATCAATATCCCGGTGACTTATGATATACAGTCATACTCCCCGCTTTTTATCAAACCCCAAAACAAGGAAAACAATATTGCCATTTGTCTTGGAAGTTTGTATCCACTTAAGGAATTAGCGCTTGAAAAAGTGAATGAGTTATTGTCATTCTTTATTTCAGGGCCGGATTCCCCTACAGTTTTTTTGCTTGGAGATAAAGATAAGCTGAATGATGCCGAAAAACTTGTCAGTTTATATCCCGGAAACAAGATTTACGATTATTGCGGAAAAACCTCCCTTACAGAAGCCGCCAATATTCTAAGTACATGCCGGTTTGCCCTGGTGAATGATTCTGCCCTGGCCCATTTATCGGAAGCGGTCGACACACCGGTATTCATGTTCTTTGGCCCCACCCATCCCGGCTTAGGCTATAGGCCACATCTTTCGAACAGTATCAGCTTTTCTGCCAACCTTGGCTGCCAACCATGCCATAAAAGCGGGAATACCACCTGCAGATATAAAGATGAGCTGTGTAAAAAACAACCCGACCTATCACAAGTGTACCTTCATTCAAAAAAACTTGCTGCCATTGGCTAAAAAAATACTGATATTCCTGTTTGGCCTTACATATGACCTTGTGGCAATTCCTGCAATACTTATTGCTTTTGTGCTGTATCCATTTATTCCAAAACTGAAAATATATATCAGGGATCGTTTACTCTTCAATGGAAATGAACTTAAAAACTGTGATTTATTATTTTTCTGCAGCAGCATCGGGGAATTTGACCAGGTAATCCCGCTTTTGGAAAAAATGAAGACCTTTGGGTATAAACCCGGCATCCTTTTCCATTCAAAAAATGGTTATGAATACGCAAGGCAACTTCATTACAAGCACATTGCCTTATCCCCGTTTGACAGTTTTATTTTCTATTTATACATACTTAACAAGATAAGGCCGAAAAAGACAATACTCAACAGGAATGAAGCCTGGCCCGGATTCCTGACAGCCTCGGCAATTCTCAACAGGGTTTATGTGACGAATTTCATTGAAAGAAAGTACAACCCATTACATTATGGCTTGATGCTATTGTTATTCTTCCCCGTCGAAAAAGTTTATACAAGCAACCATGGCAAATGGTTCAGGTACAAAAAATTCGTTTACACCGGCGATACCAAAACTGACAGGGTACAGCAACGCTTAAAAGATGAACTCACTGAAATTAATCAACTGCTGAAAATATACAGGGCAAGCCCGGAAAAATTACTCGTCATAGGGAATGCATACGTCAATGATTGCATGATTTTACAAAGAACGCTTGAGGAATATCCTGAAACAAGTCATACGTGGAAGGTCATTATTATACCCGGAAGGCCCGGACAGGCAAATGAACTGGAACTGATCTTCAGGCAGCAGCCTGATTCCCGGAGACCCAAAATTATTCCTGCCTTCGGGAACCTGCTTCATTATTATGCCATTGCTGATTATGCATGGATAGGAGGCGGATTTAACAGTGGCATACACAATGTCATCGAGGCCCTTTGTGCCGGTAAACAAATGATCTGCGGGCCAAACCTCAACCAGCAGCCATTGGCCCTGGACGCTGCCCGGGATGGCAACCTGGAAACTTTTTCGACTCCGGGGGAATTATACAGCTTATTGAATGTCTTTGAAACAGGCAGGAATAAAAGTTTTGTCAGCGATTTGAATCCCAGCAATAAAATTTATACTAATATTGAAGCACATGAAAGTGATTATTCCAGCTAAACAGAACTCTACACGCGTCATAAATAAAAACTGGCGGAATTTCCATCATGGCAAAAACCTGGTAGAGATCAAGATTGAACAATTATTAAAAAGCGTCCCTGCTTCCGACATATTTTTAAGCACCGATTACAAGGATTTTGAAAAAACCGCTACCAATTATGGCATTCATTTTATTCCCCGCAATCCGGTGCTTGCATCCGACGATACCCCCTGGGCGGATGCCTTCAGCGGAATGATAGGGGAACTTCCATTACAGGATCATGAGGATATTGCCTGGGTGGAAGTGATAAACCCCCTGTTTGACGCATATGACGACCTGTTTAAAAAATGGCAGGAAATTAAACATACGCACGACAGCCTTGTGTTGACATCACAATGCACAAAATTCCTTTTAAAATCAAACGGTCAGCCCTTGAATTTCATGTGCGGCAAATGGCATCAGATGTCACAGAATATGGAACCCCTTTTTGCCTGGGATTCCGTTTGTATCATGAATAAAAAAAACATGATGTATTTTGGGTATCCGATCGGCAAAACACCCTATTTGTATTCGCATGGCGATACGCCTGTCGATATTGACTCCATGCAGGATTTTGAAATGGCACAACTTCTATATATACGCAAATTTGACAATGAAAATAAATAACCGAAACATCTCCGAACAAGAACCCTGTTATGTTATAGCTGAGATCAGCCATAACCACCAGGGTGATGAACAGACAGCGCTTGATCTTGTAAAAGCTGCGGCTGATTGCGGCGTCAATGCAGTAAAATTCCAGAAAAGGAATAACAATACCCTCTTCTCAAAAGATTTTTTTGATTCAGCGTATCAATCTGAAAACAGTTTTGGCAAAACCTACGGTGAGCACCGTGAATTCCTGGAGCCTAAAGTTGAATGGCTTTTAAAGTCCAATCAATTGGCACATGAATTGAAACTTGACTTTATAATGACCGTATTTGATTTTGAAAGCCTTGAATTCTGTGAAAAATACCTGCAAGTTGATGCCTACAAGATACAGTCGGCTGACCTTACGTTTTTACAGCTTATTGAAAAAGTGATGGCAACTAAAAAGCCTTTTTTTCTGAGTTGCGGCGCTTCATCACTTGATGAAATAAAGGCTGCCGTTCATTTCTGCATTTCAGGAAATGCCGATTTTTGCCTGATGTACGCTGTTTCGTCCTATCCCACCATGACTAAAAACCTGAATCTTGGCAGAATAGCCTATTTGAAAAAAGCATTGCGTTTCCCTTATGTCGGATATTCCTGCCATTATAAAAACAACAAGGCGGCCGAATATGCAAGGATCGGTGGGGCCATTGCCATAGAAAAACACTTTACCCTGGATAAAAACCAAAAAGGACCGGACCATAAATTTTCAGCCACACCTGACGAAATGAAAGAATTGGTAATAAGTTTATCAGAAATGGATATGATGAAGGGTTTGCCCTGGGAAGATGGCACCGAAGTAGAACCTTACCAAATGGAAGCACGGTTTAAGATGGGAAAGTGCGTTGTAGCGCATAAGACCCTCGAGGCCGGGACAGTT
>JANWHK010000142.1 GCA_025450395.1 Bacteroidia bacterium | reverse complement strand
GGCTATCCATACATAACGGTTTTTAAATACTTCTGAGCTGAAATAATTGCTGCCTGTTTTACCCATGTTCAGTACATGCAGCAATTGGGAAAAAATAAGGGAAAAGAACAGGATATTATTGCCCAATTCAGGGTTCCATTCCTCATTTCCATGCATGGTATAATGACTGAACATTACACCACTGACACTCGTGAAACCCAAGACCATGGAGTAAAAGATAATGGTCCACCATCTTTTAGTATCAATGACCGGTTCTTCCATGCTTTTGGGTTTCTGCTTCATGATGGCATCACTGCCTTCAGTTACACCCAATGCAAGGGCAGGCAATACATCCGTGATCAGGTTAATGAACAGGATTTGCAAAGGGAAAAGCTGGAAGTGAAGGCTAAAGACAGAGGCGACGGCAATGACCAAAAGTTCACTCAGGTTGCATGATAGGAGGAATATGACAAATTTCCGGATGTTCTCGAATATGATCCTGCCTTGCTTGATAGCGGTTGCGATGGACTTGAAAGAATCGTCTTTCAATATCATGTCGGCCACTTCCTGGGCCACCTGGGTTCCGCGCAGTCCCATGGCTATCCCTATATCCGCCTTTTTTAATGCCGGCGCGTCATTGACACCATCTCCGGTCATGGCAACAACATTTCCTTCTTCCTGCAATACCTTCACAAGTTCAAGTTTTTGTTTTGGACTTACCCTCGCAAAAATCGAAGCTTTTGTCCAGGCAGCTTTAGCCGATTCATCCAGTGAATCATATGCTTTCATTTCCGAACCGATGATCACTTCTTCATCTTTTTCAGCAATGCCCAATTGGTTCCCTATATTTTTTGCCGTCGACGGGTGATCGCCGGTAATCATCATGACCCTTATACCGGCAGCCTTGCATTCTTCTATGGATTGGTGAACATCTTTTCTCAACGGATCCATCATGCCAAATAATCCAACGAATGTGAGTCCTGAACTGAGTTCTTCTTCACCTTCGGACTGACAAGTCTTGCTGGCGCCGGCAATCATGCGCAAGCCGGAAGCTGCAAGTTTTTCAGCTTGTTCCAGCCAGTGTTGCTTGCGTGTTTCATCAAATGTTTCAGTTGTTTTACCAATTAGTATATGCGTGCTGTGTTCTATAAGTGCTTCTGCCGCACCCTTGGCATATGCTGTCAATTCATTTCCGGAGCGGTGCATGGTGACCATCATTTTTGTTTCTGATGAAAAAGGTTCTTCCTTTACTTTTGCATGTTTTTCCCGGATTGAAGCAATATCTTCTCCAAGCTCTGCAGCAAATTTCAACAGACCGGTTTCAAGCGGGTCCCCAACTTCATGCACCTTATCTCCATCCTGTTTCAATTCTGAAGTATTGCAAAGGATAGCTATCAATTTCATCTGTTCAAAAGGCCCTTCGGAAATATTATCATCACCTTCCTTCCATTCGAGTTCCTCTGCAACAACATTTGAAACCCTGATCTTGTTTTCTGTTAGCGTGCCTGTCTTGTCGGTACATATGACCGTCGTGCTGCCAAGGGTTTCGACGGCAGATAGTTTTTTGACGATTACCTGGTATTTTGCCATTTTTAACATGCCCTGCGCAAGTGCCAGTGTGGCGACTATAGGCAGGCCTTCGGGGATGGCGGCCACCGCAAGGGCAATCGATGTTCCCAGCATGTCAAGTAATGCCTTCCCGTTCAGCAGTCCGGAAATAAAGATGACGACTACCAGTCCCAGTGTAATAAGTATGAGTTTTTTACTGAAATTCTCCAGCTTTTTTTCCAGGGGAGTCGTCGATTGTTCGGCTGAATCCACAAGGCTGGCTATTTCACCGAGTTCAGTCTTCATGCCGGTTCCGGTGACAATGGCCCATACATTTCCCCTGCTGATATGGGTGCCTTTGTACAGCATGTTGACGCGTTCTGCCAATGGCGTTTCCGCAGGTAGTATGTCATCCTTCTTTTCAACCGGAACGGATTCTCCTGTCAATGCAGATTCGTCTGCCTGGACTTGCGTTCCTTCCAGTATCCTGGCATCAGCTGAAATCATGTCACCTGCTTCAGCATACAGGATATCACCTGGTACAATCTCCACAGAGTCGTATTCTGAGACTTCGCCGCTCCTGAGTATCTTGACAGGGATGGCTGTCAGTTTTTTAAGGGCATCCATTGAGCGCTCTGCCTGCAGTTCCATGTAAAACCCGATAAGGGCATTTACGAATATGACGATGATAATCGCAATGGCATCCAGCCATTCCTGGAAATAAAATGAGAGACCTGTGGCAAAAATCAGCAGGTAAACTATTGGATTCTTGAATTGGGAAAGAAATATCCATATGATACTTCTCTTTTTTGCTTCTTCAATTGTATTCTGGCCATACTTTTCAATACGGACTTTCGCTTCTTCCGGGGAAAGTCCGTTGTCGGAATCACTTTCCAAAAGTTTGATCAGCTCATCTTTGTCGAGTGCATGATAGATATGTTCCGAAGCATGATGCATATGTACGAATCACCCGTTCACAGATCACGTGCTTTCAGTCTTTGATTTCATCTTGATGATTTGTACCTGCAGGATATCAACAACCTCTTTCACGGCTTCCTCAAATGATTTGCCTTGTTTCTTGGCAAACAGATCGTTGCCGGGAACGGCAAGCCGTATTTCACAAACCTTGTTTTCTGTTGTGTCTGAATTTTCGAGTTTTAAACTCACCGTAGCCGATTCGATTTTATCAAAATGATTAGAAAGCTTGTTGACTTTTTCAGTTACAAAATCGTTTAATTCCTTGCTTGCGGTAAAATGCAGTGATTGAATGTTTATTTCCATGAGTTGTTTATTATGATATATTTACAAAGGTAAGGCCTTGGAGCTGTTGGAAAACTGATGACCATCATTTAATGAAAAGAAGTTTATTTCCTGTCTATGTCCATTATTTCGCCTTTTTCCAGCATGGTTTTCAAGTCACTTTTAAATACCATCATCATCTCCCCGTCATACCCTTCATCACCTTTCTGTTTTATCTCGTTAAGTCCGCTTGATTTATTGCTTATATATTGGCTCATCAGCAGCATTACCGTGTCTCCTTTTACATCATCAACTTTATAAAGTGTATATTCCTTGTAATCATGCTTGATTTCATAGATGTCACCCTTCATTGGCGTCATAATAAGTTTGGCGTTTTCCGCGTCATTTTCCTTGCCGGTTTGAATTCCCCACGCTATCAGTAAACTCAAAAGTGCAATTCCTGAAAAAGTCCAGATAGGTGTCCTGGTCTGTGCTTTCATGGTCTCATAATGGCGCATCAGGGGTTCAGTGAATTCCTTTTTATCCAGCACCTGTTTACAATGCGAGCATTGTGTCACGCCTGTTTTTCCAATCGGAAAAAATGGTATCCAGAAAACATGCGCGTATTTTTGGGAGACGGTCATTTGAAGACTGTCAGGTGTTGCGCAGTTGGGGCATTTTTCAGAAATGGGTTCGCTTAAAAGTTGTTTGGTTTTACTTCCATAGACAATCATATATCGGCAAACATACCTTTAAGAAATTAGGATTCCTAATTTGCAACCAAACTTGTCATTCCTTATCGTATGCGTCCTGCAACCCCTTGATGTCGATCTTGACCATTTGCAACATCGCATTCATCACGTTTTTAGCCTTGACAGGGTTGGGATCACCCAATAGCTGGCCAAGTGCATCCGGAATGATCTGCCAGGAGACACCGAATTGATCCGTCAACCAACCGCATCTGTCCTCCCGTCCGCCGACTAAAAGTTGGCTCCATAAATCGTCTACTTCTTCCTGGGTCTTGCATTTTACGAAAAATGAAATCGCAGGTGTGAATTTGTAGTGCGGACCACCATCCAGGGCCATGAATTCAACGCCTTCAAGCTGGAAAGTAGCTGTCATGATCTTTCCACCAGGACCTTCGAGTTGGTTCACGTCGATAACCTTGGCGCGTTTAAAAACGGAAGTGTAAAAATCCAGGGCTTCTTTTACATTGCCGTTGAACCAAAGGAATGGCGTGATTTTTTGCCCACTGGAAGTCGTTACTTCCTGTGTGCCTGCTTTGCTGTTTGCTTGATTGTTTTCCATTGTAATAGGGTTTTAATTTTTTTATTCTTAAAAACTATACAAACTTAATGACTTTATTCAGGTTTAAAAAGGGTTAAAAACGACAATGTAAGGGGTTGATCCCGACATTCAGGTGATGGAAATAAAATCACTTATCTACCAATTTCAGCCATTTCTTAATCACCTCTTTTAATGCCTTTTCTTTTGACTTGAGGTCTTGCTTATCCATTATTTTCACCAGTCTCCTGCCATCCGTATAATCGCCTTCGAGTAATCCTGAAGTATCATTGACCTTTGCCCCTGTCGGGAAAACAAGCAAGGCATATCCCTTGTGAAGATTTACAACCGCGATATCCCTTTTGTATTCCTTTGGGTCAAAGGGTTTCATTTCCCCTTTATAATAAAAACTGGGCGAATTCCACTTGATCTGTTCCCCGATTTCCTTGTCTGTATCCAGTATAGTTTTCCTGATGGCTTCAACTACTTCAGCCAAAGGCTGTTCAAGCTTTTGAATATATGCAGTTACGAGTTCAGTATCCGGGATGTTTGTTGACTTTGCCATTTGACTTGTGGATTTAACCACAGGCAAATATATTATTAATTTTTGTTTTAAGAAAAAGGGAAGATTCCGAAATTCATTAGTTTTACGAGATCAACGGTTTCAATACATCGTATATCGTATGTCGTACATCGTACATTCCCTAGTTGCTCGTTGCTCTCTTCGCCAACAACTCATCGAGCCGCTCATGGGAATCATAGATTCCACTTTCCATGTCTGATGCAGCCATGCCGTCGCGGTCCGCCACCGACTGGAATAGAGATTGAAAGCTAACCTTCGTCCTGTTGCCAGGTAGAACCTCGAATTTTGCTGTTTCGAGAGCGACATGTCCCTTTTCAGGAAGTCCTTCAAATTCGAATGTCCGGATAATGCGCTTGGGAGCACTGATTTCATGAAAAACCCCGTGGAATCCAAACTCATTGCCCGTCGCATCTGTATTGATGAACCGCCATGAACCACCGCTTTCAGGTTCCAATGTCTCGACTGTCATGGTGTATTCCCTTGGGCCAAGCCACTTAACGACAAGTTCAGGATCTATGAAGGCCTTAAAGACAAGTTCCCTGGGAGCATCAAATTCCCTGCTGATCAAGATCTCTTGTTTGCCGGGTTCTATTGTAATTTTTGATTGGTTTGTCATATCGGTAGGTATAGTTATTAAATGTTTGTTATTTTTTTTTGACCTTTATTTTTTATTGTATCAGCTCTTTTTATTGTATCAGTTCTTCTAATTCTGCGACAATTTTCCGGCTTGTTTTGTTTCTTCGTCGCTTTCGGCAGGTTTGTATGTGTGCAAAACAATCCCATTTTTAAATGTCTTTGAATCGACCAGTTTCATATTCGTCATTTTAACATGCTTGAACATGGATTTGCCTTCGCCTAAGACCACAGGAACAACCACGAGCTGGTATGAATCAATAAGACCGAGGTCCGTAAACTGTTGCACAATACTGCCGCTGCCCAGTATGGTAATATCCTCCTTTTCCTTCAGTTTGAGTATTTCACCACGGTTGATATCGTGCAGGAGTTTTATGTTTTTCCAGTTGGGGCCTTCCTCCACGCTTTTTAACTTTTTTGAAAAAACGATCTTTTTGCTGTTGTTCATCACATTCGCCATATCCGGGTCACTCTTGATCGCGTCAGGGGTGGGCCAGTAGCTCTTCATCATTTCATAGGTGGTATGTCCAAAAACCAGTGTATTGCTTGATTGTGACTGTTGATGGGTATAAGTCTCAAATTCATCATCCTTTTCAATGAACTTGAACCAATCTATTTCACCATGCGGGCCGGCAAAGAAGCCGTCAATGCTAATGTGATTAAATACACTTATTTTTTTCATGTTTTTTTTGTTAAGTTGCAAAGATGTAAAATGCTGTCACAAAAACATTGTACTTAATCACGAAAATGATACATGTTTCCCATGTGGTTTTAGAACCAACAAATAATTTTTTTGACTATTTATCAACACAATATTTAAAGATTGTAAAAAATTATAAGTGTAGATAGGATCAGTTGGTTTGCCCTACTCTTGGTTGAGAAAAATAAAATGACTGGGCTTAATTTGACGATTTGTCTTTCCAGAACCTTAACAAAATATACACTTGT
>JANWHK010000141.1 GCA_025450395.1 Bacteroidia bacterium | reverse complement strand
CGAATGTAATTGACAAGTACAGGTCCCAGTAAAGCGGCAATCGACCAGGAAAAGAGTAACCTGCCATGAATGGCGCCGACTTGCCGGGTTCCAAAAAGATCTTTTAAATACGCAGGAATAGTTGCAAAGCCACCACCATACATGGTAAGGATGACACAAAACAATCCGACAAACAGGACAATGTTCTTATGTTGGCCTGAAAGCGGAATAAGAAAATACAGGCATGCACCCAGCGAGAAGAATATGATATATGTATTTTTTCTGCCTATCCAGTCGGAAAGAGAAGACCAGAAAAGACGCCCAAGCATATTGAATAAACTGAGCAATCCGACAAATCCGGCAGCAGCTGCTGCAGTGACTGCATGTTCTTCGCCTACTGATGCTGTGGAAAACATTTCCTGTATCATCACCGAAGCCTGCCCGAGTACGCCAATTCCGGCCGTCACATTGAGTAACAGTATACCGAATAAAAGATAGAATTGAGGGGTACGAATTGCCTGGTCAACCGTGAGATCCTGATGGGATGAACTTACCTTCACACTTAGCTCCACATTCCGGGGCTTCCATCCCTCAGGGGGAATCCTTACGATGGCCATGGCAAACATCATGAGTAAGAAATAAAGGAAGCCCATAACGATAAACGTTTCTATGACACCTATGGAAGCAGCGGTGTGAAAATTCTCCATCAGCAACACAGAAAGCGGAGAGCCTATCATCGCTCCTCCGCCAAAACCCATGATAGCCATTCCCGTTGCCATCCCAGGGCGGTCAGGAAACCATTTTATCAGCGTTGAGACGGGCGATATATAACCAAGACCCAGGCCAATTCCACCAAGAACGCCGCTACCCAGGTAAAGGAGCCAGATCTGATGCATTTGGACTCCAAGCGCAGATATCATAAAACCACCCGGGAAACACAATGCGGCAACGAACATCGTTTTCCGTGGCCCAACCCTTTCAACCCATTTGCCAAATATGGCCGCTGATGCACCCAGGCAGAAAAAAGCGATAGAAAATATCCACCCGACGGTTTTCAGATCCCAATCCGCATCTGCCTGATGTGAAATTCCAATGAGTTGGGTTAAAGGGTTGTTGAAAACGCTGTAGGAATAAACCTGCCCGATGCAAAGGTGCATACATAGTGCGGCAGGTGGCACCAACCACCGATTATAACCGGGTGCAGCCGTAATCCTTTCCTTGCTGAAAAAATTGTTCATAGGGTCATTGGTTTGCAATATACGATTCCGCAATACATAATAGTTATGCGGTCGCTTTTTTCTTTGCTGTTAGTATTGTATGATTGTCCTTACCGGTCACTGAGTTTTTATATTCCACTTTAAATATTTTTAGATTGTTGAATTTATTTTCTATAAGTTGCTTTGTCAATTCGTCTGAATTATGGAAATAAAAGTAACTTCTGTCACCATTTCTTCCAACTTGAAAACCAGATTTACCTGGGTCGCCTTCAACGAAACTTATATAAATCAGTCCATCATCATTCAATAAATTATAGCAATCTAAAATAAATTTTGAACAGTCTGTTTGAGATAAATAAGGAATACAAAAACCACAGATTATTCCGTCATATTTTGTTTCGAGTTTATTAATTTGCCTGCTGTCCATTATAGCAAAAATTGCAGTCGGGTTGTTTCTCTGTGCAAGTTCTACCATATTCGGCGCAATGTCGATTCCGTAAATATTAAAGTCGGGCCTCTTTGATAAAAGATATTTTGTGATGTTTCCGGGGCCACATCCTATTTCTAATATTTCAGCCTTTTCCTTGATTATCGAATTACAAATAAAGTCATAGGTCTCATTATACAAGTCCAGGTCCATAAACTCGTCCTGATATAACGAAGCTATTTTATTCCAGGTTTCAAAGGTTTCTTTATACCTGTCCATGGTAGTTAGTGATTGTTAATAATTCAGACCAAATCTCAATTTGCTCATTGGAATAACCCCAATACGCTTTTGATCTTTTGGTAATTTCAGTCAAAATTTCGTTGTCGCTAATATTTGCCTTTTCTATGGTCACCGGAATACAAATATAGTCCCCCCAATAATCCCTTGTACTAAAAAATTTAATTAATTAGAATCTTATGGTTATAACTATTATCATCATTTATCTATTGGATTCAGCCTGAATTTTGGCAAAATAAAATATATTAACCCTTGATTTGACAACAGCCTAACTTCCACCGCGGGTACAACAGAATAGTTTATTCCAGACTGGTAATTTTCAACAGCACAACTTCCCCCTTGTCTCTTGTTGCAATGGCAAAAGACAGTGTCTCATCGATATAAACCGTGCAATCACTCAAGATTAATACATCAGCGTCCTTGGGCAATAACTTGTATTTTTTAAAACTTCCGTCATTTTTCACCTCTGCGCTGGCCAGCAAGGATTTCTTGTCCGCAGCGGCAATATTTTTATTCATATCTGTCAGGTTATTAGTGTTATCTTCAGCATCATTAAAAAGTGAAACAATATTTTCACCGCTGCAAACGAGTGACGAATAGAAATAATCAGAATTTCTGAAACCACCTTCCCAAGGATCATTGTAGGAAGTTTGCCTTCTCGGAACGATCTTGAAATTGCTTATGCCGCCTTCCTTCTTCAACTTGAATTGACAGATGATGATATTGGTTGCAAAATGAATGGATTCAGATACGCCATTGAATGAAGAAAGGGCTAAAACTATATTGTCACTTTTATCCAATGTCATCCCATCCAGGTTAATCTTCAAATATTCACTGTTAATTTTACCTTCAGGTGTGTTACCATTTTTCAATGCCATGTGGTAGCTCGGATGTTTTAACATTTCGCTGTTATATTCTGCTACCTGCTCCTCGCTGAAGGCGGTTACATTGCTGTAGATAACCGAAAGATCATCCGGATTCAACCTAACACCGAATGCACCCTCTATCATAGGGTATGTCATTTCACCCTGGAATTTAACTCTTACAGTATATTCATTGCCATAAAGCCCGCCGATATAAATGCCATTTTTTGAGGTAATCACATTTGACTTCAGTATAAAATATCCTTCCGAGAACACCTTGGTTTCTTCTACGGTTTTTGATGCCTTGATGTATCTTAAGTAGCTGAATTTTGCACTTTCTTCCTGATGAGCCAGAATGCCTATGTTAGCTGTATTTGAAAGCACTAATCTACGGATTTTCCCACTGCTATACTCCTTTGGCAGTCTCACATTGCCTTTACTTACGACTTTCATGTCACTACCATAGATCACATAATCAAATACCGGTTTATTATCCTTATTGCTACTCGAAATCATAAAGTACTTTCCGTTTTCGGACGTCTGGCACTCACCTTCGTAATTATTATCATTAGTCCACCCATTTTCATATTCAAAAGTCGTCATAGGTGTATCTTTGGAAATATCTTTTCCATTGTAATCATATACATTGCCAAAAATACCTTTCTTAGTATAATAGATCACGACGATCTTATCCTCCAAGAACAGAACCCCTGAAATGACGATAAATTTTATTTTTTCGGTAGTGAATGAAAGCGTTTGTTTCATTGTTGCCTTATCAAATCCGGTGATAGTCGCCTTATTATCCATAAATGTGGCAACATAGACCTTGTTGTTGATCACCTTGGATATTGTGGGCCTGAAATCAGTCTTCACGCCGGTTTCACCAGTTTCCACCTTGATCTTTTGAGCAGACAAAAAATTACCGGTAAATAATAATAGCAGGAATAAAGTTTTGTTTTTCATATCTCAAAAGTAGTGTAATTTATTTATAAACAACTATGTTCTCCGCTGAATGCCATTTATTTCCCCTAATCCATCCCTTCCAGCGCCCGGGGTCATTACTACTCTTATGGATGCTGAATCATAATTGTTTTCGCAATGCTTTGTGTATCCGTATGAATTTTAATAAAATACACGCCATTTTCAATTTGTTGTACGGGAATGATCCATTCAATTGCATTTACATCCTTCTGAGAATACGTAAGCTGGCCTAACGCATTATAAATTTGAATTTCCCGTATTTCACCATTTGGATTTGTTACATGAATGTACGTGTCCGAAGGGTTTGGATAAACCATCATATCATCCAAGTTAAAGGGCGATTTAATACCTGTCGGATAGGTAATATTGACAGGCACTTTCTCTGTTCCTTGAATTTTGGAAGTATTCAGGCTAATATAATTGATGACAATGCTATCCGTAAATTTGGCTGTGGGTGTAAGCATTACGCCATATCTTTCTCCGGGAGACACCATCACGGTATCGGATTTTACCTGGTTTGGCAATGGTCTGCCATCACTATCAATGATTGCAGCATTTAGGGCTTTCGGGAAAATCACCTGGTTATCGGAAAAGCCAATATTCGCCAGCCTGACATAAATGTTCTTATTCGCAGGAGAACTGATGGAGATATTGGTATCACTCCATATCTGTTGCCTTGATTTCCCATTGACCAGGAAATAATCAGGAATATACTTCGGGATGATCACCATGTCCGTCTTGGGATCATGCTCCGGAATTGTATCATGCCAGCTTTTGTCAATTTCACTCATGAGCCAGCCATATTCCTTGTCATAGGCCGGTCCGCCTGTCCAGGCTGTTTTAAGCCCTCCCCTGGCCCTTACGATTACCAATCCATACATTCCCATCTGAACGTGTGCAACGTCGCCTACGTGACAATGATAGATATATGTGCCTGCATGTTTGGCCACAAAGGTATAAGTGGTATCCTGCATATGCTGTAACCAGAAGCTTGTCATTGGATCTCCGTCATTCCGGGTATCAACATCCAGGCCATGCAGATGAATGGTATGATGTTCGTTTTGTGAGATGGAAAGCGCATTGATGACAACTGTATCTCCCTCATTGCAAATGATAGTTGATGCGGGAATTGAAGGTGCCGCCATGAGTGCATCGGTCATACCGTAAATCCTTGTGATCTGTCCATCCCATAAAGTAATTGTACCGATATTGCTCCGCAGGTACTTATTCAGGTATATTGTTTTTTGCCCAAATAGGTTAACAGCAACGCATATGATGATTAATACAAAAATGTGTTTCATGAGTTAATTAATTACCATAATAATAAACATGCCGTTTGGGTGCTTGCCTCCGCCGGAAACCGCGACCAAATTATGATCGTGAACACTGTACAGACCCGTCTTGTCAGGAATCATTTCAAGCAAAACACATTGCATACTGCCGATGGGATAGGTTTCCTTTTCAGCATTTGCCTGAATAAAATTACCTGTTGAGGCAACCACCCTGCTATGAAATCCATGAAAATGAATAGAATGCCTGGACTGCCCGGTATTGGCTATAAATATCCTGACCGTATCCCCCACTTTAGCAAACACCCTGGCTGTTGTATCATTTTGCAGGTCAGGATAGCTTTTCCCGTTTATTGTGAAATAATCAGGGTAATAATCCTGCCAATTCACGGTACCATTATTGTCGAGCAACTGGTTATACAATTTCTGGTGTTCCTTGATATTCCAGTAAAAATTTTTTGAATTACCGTGATTGTTTACGCAGATCATGCCTCCCAATCCCATGTACCTGTTTGTTGGATATTTGTAGGTATCAAAGAATATGTAAACCCCCTCCTTACTAAAATTCAAGGTATGCACAACACTGTCATGCGCATTTATCTGGTCATTGACCGAAGCATTACTTTGCAATGAGAAGCCATGAATCGATGTGTCATTGTTAATGACTTTAAGAATCAGGGTATCAGTGCTTGTCAATGTTATCACCTCATTGGATGGATTGAAAACATTCCCCTTGTTGAAGGCTAAATAAGGAAATTTCATGGTGTCAACGGTTGTAAAAAACCCCTTGTTGATATACAGAGTCCTTTTCACCTGTGTAGCGCACAAGTGAGAGACAAGGCAACATGCTACGAACAGCATGAACGCCTTGCTGGATATAATTTTTGGCATCAGCGAATGACCTTAATTAATAAATAGTTTAGTTGCTCACAAAAAACTTCACAGGTGTATTGCCCGCATTGGTCCTGATAAAATAGATGCCACTTGAAATTAAAGTCCTGTCAACAGGCATGTTGAGCGAATGCTCTCCTGCACCCAGGTTGTCAAAATTCATTTGCATCAATTCCTTGCCAAATACATCAAAAATTGTAACATTTAAATTTTGGCTTGCAGGCAAATTAATTTGCAGGTTAATATCCGCTTGCACGGGATTTGGTGAAACCGATATAGAAGATTTTGGCATTCCCGGGTTCTTTATTCCGGTTCCCCAGTTAAAACCATCAACTATTGCCGTTCCAATAGCTGCTGTATCATCTGCTGAAAAGCCTTGTTTCTTATAGGTCACCCTGTGGCCTTTGCCTAATACAACAATTGTGGGCATTCCCATGCCGCCATAATAACTGACGTCCGATGCGCCTTGATCAAATACGGCAGTTGCCAAAATATTCTGAGATGTGGCCCAACTCTTCATTTGGGTGCAGGTATAAGCATTGGTATAACCGATGGCATAGTATTTCACCATGTTGTTATGAGCAGCCTTAAGCCTTGAAATAGTTGGCTGCATGGTATGCGAGGCAATAACACAATATTGACAGTTTGGTATCATGACATATTCAAGGATCACGACATAGCCAGAATCCAGTTCAGCGAATAAATTATGAGGGTTGCTGTTACAGTCATTTTTAGTCCAGTTCTGGCCCGTAGTCTGTGCTTCGGCGGTATAAGCAATAAACAGTGCCGCGATTATCAGGTATATTTTTTTCATAATGATTAATTTAAGTTGTTAAAGTTTAATGAATCGGCTTGTAAAGGTTTGATTATTCTGGGTAACTTTTACCAGGTACACCCCATATAAATAGCTTGAAACATCAATAGTCCCCTCACTTCCGCTGAATGCAGCCTGTTTGACAAGGACCCCGTTACTGTTAAAAACACTTAATTCAAAGGGAGCAACTTCATTCAGGGTAATATGAAGATCATTGACTGCAGGTACAGGGTAAACACTTAATGCATTTTCCATGTACAGATCGGCAATTCCTGTTGTTCCGGCTGTGATAATAAAGGTGCATGTATCACCCTCGCTGTATTTGCCTTGTTCATAAACATAGAATCGGGCCGTCAACATCCCATTTAATGCTTTAGGGTCGACATTAAATCCCAGGAAACCCTGCGCATCTTTTTCAACCGGACTCATGGTAGATGAATCGGGAATTTGGGCATAACAAGTCCCAAGATCACAAAGGGAATAATCCCATCCTGCCGGAACATTAATTGATATTTTCTCCCATTTTAATATAATGGTTCCATCAGTGATATTATTCTGGTAGATGTCAAATATCGATAATTTGTTAGCAGGGGCATGCACCTTCAATATATTTGAAGGACTGATCGTATATCCCTTTTGTGCATTGATATGACTTGAAATAAGCAACAGGCACAGTAAGGAAAAAATTGTCTTTTGTTTCATATGATTGATTATTTGCAACAGTCCGCTTTACAACAATTATCTGCACAACTGCTTTCTGCACAGTTACCCTTTTCGCAACATTTTGAATCAGCTTCACAGCAGGCAGTGGTACATACGCAATTGGATGAATCGCAAAGGCAGTTTGAGGTATATTTTGAGCTAATGGCATATATTGTTCCGGCAACCAGCAATAATAATACTGTTGACAGAATGACAAGATTCTTATTCATTTTTTTATTGTATTGTTTTGTATTCCCGGTTGCAGCCGGAAAAGGTTTATAATTTTAAATAAACAACCTGCAATTTGTTTGTGAAGGAAAATGCTCCAAAATAGTCATGGAAGCACCAAATGAAAATAAAATCTCAAATTAAAAAAACCATATTCCTGATGTAAACCGGTCGTTTACTTATAAGAGGCGGGATATGGTTTAGGTGAGAGGTGAAAGATTGGTCACTTATGCTTGAAAAATCCAGGAAATTACTATTCAAGGTATTTAAATTCTGAATTTTTAACTTGAAATCAATGGCGATCTTGGATTGGTTTTCATGGTCCTTGTGGATTTTTGTTACAACCTTAAAGTCAGAGCAACAATCGCATTTCATTTTATTGCAACAGCAACTCTTATCTGAATGTTTGGAAAACAAGGAAATGGAAGCAACCTCATCCCCGCAAAAATGTATATCAGCCGACCAGCCAGTCAAAGCGGACATATAAATCAACAAAAACAATATGCTGGCTATTTTTTTCACTACACGTAAGAATAGCAAAATTATGCATTCTTTAGCCTAAATGCAAATAAATATGTAATTTACTGATATACAAGTATCATAAAACATTTTGACTATTATCCTCATTTAATTACATTTGTATTATAAAAACTTAATCAATTAAAAAAAATCAAGAATATGACAACTAATGAATCAAAAAAATTGGCAGATGGTGACCAATGCAGGGTAGTTGGCGGAACACATGCTGGAAAATCAGGAACAGTGAGGGATATCAATACAAGCAAGACGGGACATATTACCATCACAGTTGAACAAAAAAACGGGGTGCGATTCAAGACCCTTGGCAAGAATGTGGTCGTTCTTGCAGACGGGAAAGTATAAATATACATGCCCATGAGAAAAATAATCGTTTTGTCGTTTATTACATTAGATGGAGTCATGCAAGCACCCGGTGGGCCTGGGGAAGACACATCAGGCGGCTTCAAATATGGCGGTTGGACGGCACTATATGGTGACAAAGTTTCAGCTAAGGCCTTGGAAAAACAGATGAAACCTGCAGATCTTCTTTTGGGCAGAAAAACATTTGAGATTTGGGAAGGCTACTGGCCTGAACATGCAGATTTTTGGCCAGGTATCAATGAGGTCACAAAATATGTCCTGTCCAAGACCAGGAAAAAGTCAGATTGGAAAAACTCGGTTTTCCTCAAAAGCCTGGCAGACATCAAAAAGCTTAAAAAT
>JANWHK010000140.1 GCA_025450395.1 Bacteroidia bacterium | reverse complement strand
GTTGACAACAATTGTTAAAAATTAAAATAGGATTAGCAGGAAACCCACAGGCAATTAGTCAGTATCTGAACTATTTGCAAAAGAATGATTCCCTGAAAATCATTGGTTCTTTCGACTCTACGGATGCAAAGAATTTTGAGCCTTTCTACGGGTTGTCGCCATTCACAGACTTCATCAAGCGGGCTGATGCGGTTATTTTCTGCGGTCTTAACCACATCAGTGTCTTTGATATGCTGGTGGAGTGTATCAGGACCAGCAAACATGTGCTGATAGAGAAATTCCCCGACCTGAATTTCACCGAGCTGTCTGTGTTGCACAAACTGAACCATGAGGCCGGTGTGTCATTCCTGATCTCCAACGTGCACGGTTCCGGCTGTGTATATACTACCGCGAGGCAGTCTGTTATCAAGCCCACTTTCATACAGAACCGCATCAATGTGCCGTTCAATTTCAATTTCACCGACCATCACAGCAAGGAAATCCTCTGCGAGACCATCGACATGGTGCTGCGCTGCGTGAATTCACCCGTCAGCAAGGTGAAGGTGAACAAACAATATATCTTCAACCAGAAACCTGACGAAATAAAACTGAGCATCACCTTCGACAACAGCACGACCTCGGAAATCATACTCAATACCGTCAGTCATGAGCACAGCAACTCCCTGATGCTGTACCAGAAAGGGAAAATCATACTGGCCGATATACAGGCTTTTAAGGTAGAGGAGACAAGGATAGATTTCGACCTGGAACATAAACTTCCGTTTGAACACATAGAATCCTCCACGTCTTCCATTGCACAGAAAATGCAGAAATTTGAAAAAAAAATAATGTATTTTGATGTAATTCAAAAAGATTTGTTGAACTTTGTAGATTGTATCACCAACCGTGTTTCACCGCTTGTCTCTATTGAGGAAGCATTGAACGTTGTGAGTGTGATGCAGCATTTTACGTATAGTCAACATGAATCATTTGTTTAGATCCTTAATTTTACTTTTTGTTTTTTCAGCTTTATTACCGGCTTGCGACAAAGAAAAAGAAGGCGTTCCTTCTTATCTCCACATTACCAAATTCAGCTTCACAACGACGGCAGGGCAAGGCCTGAACACGTATGATATTCCAAGCGCCAAGGTGTTTGTGAATGGTATGGAAATGGGTAATTTTGAGTTGCCGGTCACCTTCCCTGTAATAGCGGAAGGCGATGCCAAAGTGGAAGTATTTCCCAATGTCAAGGAAAACGGCCTCAGCAATTCCCAGAAATATTATAAACCCTATAATTCTTATATCACCCAGGTGTCCCTGAATAAGAGGGAAGTGGATACAGTCAGGCCAAGCACAACGTACCGTTCCACTACTACACAGTTTAAATTTATGGAGGATTTTGAAGACCAGGGGCTATCGCTTGAAAGATCGGGCAACAATAATTCCTCTGATTCGCTGGTGATACTCCCGACATCAACACCCGGGGTAGACCAGCCTTTTAATAACTCCGACTATTGCGGTTTTGTGAAAGTGACAAGCGACAGTTTTGTTGTTTTCGAAAGAAATTCAACAGGTAATTTTAAATTGCCAAACATGGGCAGGGATAATTATGTAGAACTGGATATCAAATCCAACGTGAATTTACAGATCGGCTTGTATATACAGGATGGCGCTTTCTGGGTTCCGGTTCCCGTTATGGTTGCGTTTCCTACCAATGGGAAATGGAAAAAGATCTATGTCAACCTGAAGTCAGAAACCAATGACATGCCGCTTGATACACTATACCGCTTGTTTTTCGGTTTTTACAGTGACAACAGCGAAGATAAATTTGTATACATAGACAATATCAAGGTACTTTATGTTGAATAACCCATTATTTTGAATAAGACCAGGCAAACCATAAAATATCTTTTCTCAGACTATCTGACCTCCGCATTGGTATGGTTCCTTTTGTTCTGGTTCAGGAAAATGTATATCGATACGGCGCACAGTGACTACCAGATCCCTTTGAGCCGTGACATCAAGCTGATACTTGGTATCATTGCCATCCCCACCTTCTGGTTAACTCTTTATTATTTCACCGGTTATTACAAGAACATCTTCAGGCGCTCCCGTTTGCGTGAATTAAAACAGACGGTCTATACTTCGTTCCTGGGTAGCCTGTTCATATTCTTCACCTTGTTGCTGGACGATAGCGTGAGCAATTATAAAGCTTACTACCAAACATTCTTCCTGCTGCTTTTCCTGCAGATCATCATCACGTATATCGGCAGGTTCATTCTATCGACACAGACCAATCACAGGATACAAAAAAGGACATGGGGTTTTAATACCATACTGGTGGGTTCAAACGAGAAAGCGATCAAGCTATACCTGGACCTGCAAAAAGCAAAGATCACCAATGGATTTAAATTCCTGGGGTTTGTGACCGTAAATGGAGAGGATACCCGTGAACTTGAAAAAAGCCTTCCCCTCTTGGGAAGTTATAAGGACCTGCCCAAACTCATCCAGTCGATGAGCATTGAGGAGCTCGTGATAGCGCTTGAAACCACAGAACACAACAAGTTAAACTCGGTGTTCTATACCGTGGAGAATGAGGCTGTGTTCATCAAGATCATTCCTGATATGTACTCCATTTTTACCCGCATGGTGAAAATGAACAATATTCTAGGTGCGGTGCTGATAGAAGTAGATTTTGAGGTGATGCCCGAATGGCAGAAAAATGCGAAGAGGGCTTTTGACCTTGTTTTTTCTGTCCTGATACTGATACTAAGTTTTCCCATGATGCTGATTATCGCATTGATGATCAAGACCAGCAAGGGCGCCATCTTTTTCCGCCAGGAACGTATCGGTTTAAAAGGCAAGCCATTCCATATCATCAAATTCAGGACCATGAGGCCGGATGCAGAAGCTGCAGGCCCGCAACTTTCAAAGGAGGATGATCCGCGGATTACTAAAGTCGGAAAACTGTTGCGGAAAATCAGGCTGGATGAATTCCCGCAGTTTTACAATGTGCTGATAGGTGACATGAGTGTTGTCGGTCCGCGACCGGAGAGGCAGTTCTTCATCAGGCAGATCATGGAAAAAGCACCTTATTACAGCCGCCTGCAGAAAGTAAAACCCGGCATTACGAGTTGGGGACAGGTCAAGTATGGTTATGCCGAAAACATTGACCAGATGATAGAACGCCTGTATTACGATATCCTGTATATCGAGAACAACAGTCTTGCCCTGGATTTCAAGATCATAGCCTATACGGTGTTGATTATGATACAGGGACGGGGGAAGTGAGAGGAATGTACGATGTACGACATACGATGTACGATGTATGGGAACCGGTAATCAGTAATCAGTAAGCAGTAATCAGTAATCGGTGACCGGTATTTTTCTAAAGAAACGGTCATCACGAATGCTTGCCATAGCAAGCATGTGGTGATCTGCTCCTCACACAACAATAATAACTTAGAAGAACTGGTATAATCAGTGCGTTACTGTCTGATTTTTCTTTTAAAAACACCTGAAAAAATTTATCTTTGCAGCCTGTAAAATAAAATCATGCGCAAATTATTGGATAAATTCGAAAACAAGCGTCCCGAAATTGTTTTTGAATGGAAGGACAATGAGACGGAGGCTGAGGGCTGGGTAGTGATCAACTCATTGAGGAACGGCGCAGCAGGTGGAGGTACCAGGATGCGGAAAGGCCTGGATAAAAGGGAAGTCGAAAGTCTTGCTAAAACAATGGAGGTTAAATTCTCTGTTTGTGGTCCACCAATAGGTGGCGCCAAGTCAGGTATTAATTTTGACCCGAACGACCCACGGAAAAAAGGGGTGCTGGAACGCTGGTTTAAAGCGGTTGCACCTTTGCTGAAGAATTATTACGGAACAGGCGGCGACCTGAACGTGGATGAGATACATGAAGTAATCCCTATTACCGCGAACCTTGGTATTTTGCACCCTCAGGAAGGCATTGTCAACGGTCACATGCAATATTCACCTGAAGACAAATTAAAAAGCATCAGCCGTTTGCAGGAGGGTGTATTGCTCCCCATCACGGATGAGCGTTTTACACCGTCAGTCGAACAGAAATACACCATCGCAGATATGATTACAGGCTGGGGTGTGGCTGAAGCGGTAAGACATTATCATGAATTCTGGGGCGGTAGCATGAACGGCAAGTTCGCTGTGATACAAGGCTGGGGCAATGTTGCAGCAGCAGCAGCTTTCTACCTGTCTAAAAATGGTGTACTCATAACCGGTATCATCGACAGGCAAGGTGGCCTCATCAATGAAAAAGGTTTTAGCTTTGAAGACATAAAATCACTGTTCCTGAACAGGAAAGGCAATGAGTTATACCACCCGGACATGTTGAGTTATGAAGATGTAAACGCCAGGATTTGGGACCTTCCGATGGAAATTTTTATTCCGGGTGCGGCATCCAGGCTGATCACGCAGGATCAGGCTGAGCGTATGGTGAAAGCAGGTGTGGAAGTGATCAGTTGCGGGGCCAATGTACCTTTTGCTGACAAGGAAATATTTATGGGTCCTATCTCAGAGTATATCGATAAACACACAGCCGTTATTCCGGATTTTATCGCGAATTGTGGCATGGCCAGGGTATTCGGTTACCTGATGAAGAAGGATTCGGTGGTGAATGACACGGCCATATTAAAAGATGTGTCGGATATTATCCGCCAGGCGCTTGTGCGTGTGCACCAGTTCAATCCAAAGTCAACAGGCGTTAGTGCGAAAGCACTGGAATTGAGCCTGACTGATTTGGTGAGCACGGCGGCGGTGGGGTGAGAATGACAATTGACAATGGATAATTGACAATGGATAATTGATAATTGATAATGCCCAATTGTGACTTGTAATTTGTAACTTGTAAATTAAATTCGGGGTGTAGCGTAGCCCGGTATCGCGCCAGCATGGGGTGCTGGAGGTCGCAGGTTCAAATCCTGCCACTCCGACAAACAGGTTCAAATGAATGCCGCTATTGCGGCATTTTTTATTCAGGGAATGCCTATATTTGTTATAAGAAAAACACAATGAAAAGATATGTTCTATATTTATTTTTATGCATTGCTGCAATTGTGATTCAAACAGGAGGCTGCAGGAAAAAGGACACCCCTAAACCTTCCAATATTGAACAACACATCAAAGACTGGATGTTTTTTGATACTGGCACTTGGTGGGTTTACAGAGAATTAAATAGTGGTAGGATCGATAGTCAATATGTGACAAAATCTAGAATTTATTATAATGAATCAGACCTTAGTGATAAAAATGGCCCATATTATAAATGGCAATTTGCGGATGTTTATAATAGTTCTGGCTTCTATTTTCATTTATCCTCTTTTTCAACTATTGAAAAAATAGAATTTTCAGATACTGGGTCCGGTAGGACATATTTGATCTTTAAACCTCTTGAACTCGGCCAAAGGAAAGGCAATGGTTTGGGTTATACAGAAATAAAACAGATAGATAACCATTACACTTTGGATAGTATTAAATATGGCACACTGGTTACACTATTGGACAATCGAGATAATTCAGAACAAAATGATTCAGTGGAATACAAAGTCTTCAAAGGTGTAGGAATCATCAATAAAAAAAATATCACAAAAAAAGAAGAATGGCAACTCATTAAATATCATATCAATTTAAACAAACAATAATTCCTGTTTAGCTTGATATTTTGCCATCAAACACCCACAGCTATCGTCCAAAATCATTTATTCACACAATTTTTCACCTATTTCTTTCCCTTTCCTATTAAATTTGCTGCATGAGTTGGAATTGGCAAGATCATCCGAAAAGTTATCCCCTCCTGATCCTTATTGTAGGCTTATACTGCCTGAAATTCTTTACGCTGTGGGTTTACAAGCGCAGGAACCAGATCAAGACCAAGGACAACTTCATCATTGGCATCAACACCATCTATTATGTTTTCCTCTCTATTTTCCTTTTCATCCTGCTGATGGTTCTTTTAAAGGTAAACATCAAGGAATTTTTCACTTCCATATCCATTCTTGCAGCGGCCATCGCCATTGTTTCAAAAGATTATATCGCCAATGCCATCAACGGCATGATACTGATGTTCAACAACCAGATCTCCATCAACGATTATATCAAGATAGGCGAACACAAAGGCAAGATAACGCATATCAGCCTGCTGAACCTGCAACTCATCAACGAGGAAGACGACCTGATCTATATCCCAAATACTACGGTATTAAGCAAGGAGATCATCAATTACACCAAGGGTGAAAGCCATAAGGCCAGCATTGAGTTTACCGCCAAGGCAAGTACTATCAACACCATCGATGAATTGGAAGCCTATCTGGGCAAGGAATTGATAGCCCAAAATTCCAATATAGAGAAGGATACCTTCAAACTCAAAATCCTTGAAGTCAGGTTTGATAAACTCAAGCTCAGGGCCGAGGCGAACCTCATCATCAGGGACCGGAAATCAGAGCGCCAGTTTAAACGCCAGTTGGTGAATTCGTGGTTCAGGCATATTAATCCGCAAAAAGAGAAATTATGAATTATGAGTTATGAATTATGAGTTATGAGTTATGAATTATGAGTTATGAGTTATGAATTATGAATTCTAAATGTAAAGCGATCTCCTATTGAATGGATCCCAATTCATCACTCATCATTCCTCATTCATAATTATTACTCCACCGTCACCGACTTCGCAAGATTTCTTGGCTGGTCTACATTGCAACCACGCATGACGGCAATGTGGTAACTCAGCAATTGCAGCGGGATGGTTGACAGCAATGGGGTCAGTGCTTCTTCCGTATCAGGTATTTCTATGACAGGGTCGGCCATCTCCCTGATCTTGGTATCACCTTCCGTCACAATGGCTATAATGATGCCTTTGCGCGCCTTCACTTCCTGGATATTGCTCATCACTTTTTCATACATGCCGCGTTTGGGGGCAATCACCACTACTGGCATGGCCTCATCTATCAATGCGATTGGACCGTGCTTCATTTCTGCCGCCGGGTAACCTTCCGCATGTATATAGGAAATTTCTTTCAGCTTCAGCGCACCTTCAAGTGCCACCGGGAAATTCACACCGCGACCAAGGTAAAGGAAGTTCGGTGAATCCTTGAATTTTTCAGCGATCTTGATTACTTCATCATTGGTCTGTAAAGCCTTTTCAACAAGGTGTGGTATATTCTCCATCTCGCTCAATGTCAGCATGAGTCGCTCCTGGGAGATGGTGCCCCTGATCTGGGCAACAGCAAGTGCCATCAATGTCAATACAGACACTTGTGCGGTAAAAGCCTTGGTAGAAGCCACACCGATTTCTGGTCCTGCATGCGTGTATGCTCCTGCATGCGTCATACGTGGAATGGATGAACCCACCACGTTACAAACTCCGAATACGGTAGCGCCTTTTTCCTTCGCCATTTCTATGGCGGCCAAGGTATCTGCCGTTTCACCGCTTTGTGAAATCGCGATGACAAGATCATCCGGATAAATGATTGGATTCCTGTACCTGAACTCTGAGGCGTATTCCACTTCTACCGGTATGCGGGCATATTCCTCAAACAGGTATTCGCCAACAAGTGCTGCATGCCAGCTTGTACCACAACCTATCAGTATCAGGCGCTTGATATTCCTCAGTTTATCTTCGTATTCCTGCATGCTGCGCATCGCAAACTTGCCGGTCTCGGGATGTATCCTTCCCCTGATGCTGTCATAAATGGATTTTGGCTGTTCATATATTTCCTTGATCATGAAGTGAGGATAACCTCCCTTTTCTATTTCCTCAAGGTTGATTTCAAGTTTCTGTATAAAAGGTGTTTTAGTGACATTCTCAATCGTCTTGATGCTCAGTTTCCCGTTCTTCACGATGGCAATCTCACCATCATGCAGGTAAGTGACGTCCCTTGTATATTCAACGATAGGGGTCGCATCACTGGCCATGAAAAATTCGCCCGGTTCAGTGCCTATTCCAACCACAAGCGGACTGCCCTTGCGCGCGGCTATGAGTTTGGCTGGTTCATTCTTCACAAGAATGACAATGGCGTATGCTCCCACTACCTGGTTGAGTGCCAGCCTGACGGCTTCGTCGATGGAGATACCTTCATTCACCTGTATATCCTCTATCAGGTGTATCAATACTTCAGTGTCTGTATCACTGTCAAATGTGTGACCGCGTTTCACGAGTTCTTCCTTGATGGTGGCATAATTCTCGATGATACCATTGTGTATCACGGCCAGGTTACCGCTTTGTGACTGGTGTGGATGCGCATTGGCATTATTCGGCTCACCATGGGTAGCCCATCTGGTATGACCCATTCCAAGTGAACTCTCAATACTTTTCTTGCCGATGGATTCTTCCAGGTCTGCCACCTTGCCTTTTGTCTTGTAGACGTTCATCTCATCGTTGTGGATGAGGGCAATTCCGGCACTGTCATAACCCCTGTATTCAAGGCGTTTAAGGCCTTTTATGATAATCGGGTAGGCCTGCTTAGGACCTATGTAAGCAACTATTCCGCACATGTGATTTTATAGTGTGTTTATTTCATGCAAAAATAATATAAATCCATGTAATTATTTATCTTTGTTTTATGAAAAAGGTATACAGGTTTGGGCGCCTGGCCGTGCCCTGCGGGTTCGCTCCGCTCCGTGCGCCAATGCATGGCACACCAAGCCTTCGGTCATCGGGGCGCAGGGGCAGGATTGTTGGTCGGGAGACCAACAATGGCGTATAGGTTTAAAATGTAATGTGGTACAGACTTGGATTCGACACATCGTACATCAATCGTATGTCGTATGTCGTATATCGTAAATGGTTTTATTGTTTCACAAAGATCAAAGTCTCTTCATTCCCTTTAGGTAAGAAACTATTAGGCCGGTCGCCTGCATCCTTGCTCATCCGCAACCTGATCTTACCCGGGTTTATCACCTCGAATATACCTTTCATCTGGTTGATGACTGCTCCTGATGCGGTTTGAATGATAAGCATATCGATATGAATGGGTTTGAAACTTGTATCCACCTTAAAAGCAGAAGTTGCCAATCCATCACCGAACATAAAACTTTTGCCTCCTAAGCTGTCTCTCTCATGCTTGAGCATAAAAGTGCTGTCTTCACCGAATATAAGGTAAACCATGTCCCCTTTCTGGGAAGCTTTCCATTTGCCAACAAGTGAAATAGTCTGCGCACCTGCCTGGCAGGCAACAAAAAGTGCGATAAGGAAACATATTTTTTTAATAGTCATAAATCGTATCATGGTTTAAAAACAAAATCATTCATAAAAGCCGTCGTAAAATTGCCATCCCTGAAATCCTGGTTAGCCATGATCTGTCTCTGCAATGGGATAGATGTGTGCACGCCTTCAATAACAAATTCCTCCAGAGCACGCTCCATTTTCACGATACATTCCTCCCTGGTCTGGGCGCTCACTATCAACTTCGCTATCATGCTGTCGTAATTGGCAGGGATAACATAATTTGCATATGCATGTGTGTCCACCCTGATGCCATGCCCTCCGGGAATATGGAAATTAATGATCTTGCCCGGACTTGGCCTGAAATTATTGAACGGGTCTTCCGCGTTGATCCTGCATTCGATTGCGTGTTTCATTGGTTCATAATCCTTGCCGGAAATAGGTTGACCGGCGGCTATAAGAATCTGCTCTTTTACAAGGTCGTAATTGATCACTTCTTCTGTTACCGGATGTTCAACCTGAATCCTTGTATTCATCTCCATGAAATAAAAGTTCCTGTGTTTATCCACCAGGAATTCCACGGTGCCTACACCTTCGTAATTGATACACTGGGCTGCCTTCTTGGCCGCATCACCCATCTTTTTGCGCAATTCTGGTGTCATGAACGGTGAAGGACTTTCCTCTATGAGTTTCTGGTGCCTGCGCTGTATGCTGCAATCCCTTTCACTCAGGTGGCAGACCTTGCCATATTGGTCACCCGCTATCTGTATCTCTATATGCCTTGGCTCCTCGATGTATTTCTCCATATAGATACCATCGTTGCCAAATGCCGCTGCGGCTTCTGTCTTTGCAGAATCCCAGGCTTTTTCAAATTCTTCATCTTTCCAGATGATGCGCATACCCCTTCCACCGCCGCCGGCAGTAGCCTTGATGATGACCGGATATTTTATTTTCTGCGCAAGTTTTATTCCTTCCTCAAAAGATTCCAGCAATCCATCACTGCCGGGAATAGTAGGTACACCGGCCTTGTTCATGCTGTCCTTGGCATTGCTCTTATCCCCCATGCCGTTGATCTGCTCGGGAGTGGCTCCTATAAACTTGATGCCATGATCCTTGCAAACCTGGCTGAACTTGGCATTCTCACTCAGGAATCCATAACCTGGATGTATGGCATCTGCATTGGTGATTTCCGCCGCTGCAATGATATTAGGAATTTTAAGATAAGATTGCGCACTGGGTGGAGGACCGATACAAACTGCCTCATCTGCAAATCTCACATGCAGACTTTCCTTATCAGCAGTGCTGTATACAGCCACAGTCTTGATACCCATTTCCTTGCATGTGCGAATAATACGCAGTGCAATTTCCCCCCTGTTCGCTATTAATATTTTTTTAAACATTGTTGTTCTCTTGTTCCCGGATTGATCCTGACAATAAAGCCGAAGGGCTTTATCAATCAAGCACCGGATTAAAATTAATTAGGTTCTACTAAAAATAATGGCTGGTCGTATTCCACCGGGGTTGCATTATCAACCAATACCTTGACGATCTTGCCGCTGACTTCCGACTCGATCTCATTGAACAATTTCATGGCCTCGATGATACAGACCGGTTTTCCGGGCTTCACCTCATCTCCGACATTGACAAATAACGGTTTGTCAGGTGCAGAAGAGCGGTAAAACGTTCCTATCATGGGCGATTTGATTGTCAACAGGTTACTGGCTTCAGCAACAGGCGCTTTTACCTCTTCAGAAACAGAGGCTGCCGGTGTTGATGCAGCTGGCAAAGCTACAGGCATCGGCTGAGGTGCCGATTGAATATATTGAGGTGCGGATACGACTGCCGGTACAGGTTTCCGTATCACGATCTTAAAATCCTTTTTTTCGATTTCAACCTCACCAACATTCTTTTGTGCGGACACAAACTTGATGAGGTTTTCTATTTCTTTTATATCCATAATAATGTAAAATTTCTTGTATTCTTAACTGTCATAAGCCCATTTGAGGTAAATACTTCCCCAGGTAAACCCACCACCAAAAGTGGCCAGTATCAGGTTATCCCCCTTTTTAAACTGTTTCTCGAAATCCCAAAACAACAATGGAATAGTACCGCTGGTGGTATTGCCATAACGCTGGATATTCATCAGCACCTTTTCAGGAGGTAATTGCATCTTTTCCGCTGTGTAATCAATTATGCGCTTATTGGCCTGGTGTGCAAGAAGGTATGTGACATCTTCAGAAGAGAGGTTGTTCTTTTCCATGATCATTGTTGACACATCAGCCATATTGGTGGTTGCAAACTTAAATACCGTTTTGCCTTCCTGGTACACATAATGTTCCCTGGCATCAACCGTTTCATGGGTTGGCGGCTTGAGTGAACCACCTGCTTTCTGGTGCAGGAATTCCCTTCCGCTGCCATCTGTTTTCAATATTGAATCCAGAACACCGTATCCTTCCTCATTTGGCTCCAGCAACACGGCTCCGCCTCCATCACCGAATATGATGCAGGTGTTCCTGTCTGTGTAGTCAATAATTGCGCTCATTTTATCAAAACCACATACCACCACTTTTTTGTGTTTACCTGTCTCAATGAATTTCGCACCGGTTTCAAGGGCAAACAGAAAACCACTGCAGGCTGCGGCAAGGTCGAAACTCCAGGCATTTTTGGCTCCCAGTTTATCACATGCAATATTGGCACATGAAGGGAATATCAGATCCGGAGTAATCGTGGCTACTATCAGCAAATCAATTTCCATCGCTGAAATACCCCTTTTCCTCAAAAGTTCATTCACTGATTCCACTACCATATCAGAGGTAGCCTTGCCAGGCTCCCTTAAAATTCGTCTTTCCTTGATACCTGTCCTGCTGGTAATCCATTCGTCATTAGTATCCACCAGTTTTTCTAAATCATAGTTGGTTAATCTTGTTTCCGGCACATAGCCTCCGATTGCTGTAATAGCTGCGGTAATTCTGCTCATTTATATCTGTGTAAAATACGCTTTAGCGCTGCAAATTAAAAATAAGATTTGAAAAATTCTCAAAAAGATTGCTTTATTTTTTCAATCAACTTGGATTTCACCATATCCTGTGCCAGTTTGAACATATTTACGAAAGATTCCTCTTTAGAAATGCCATGACCGATAATCACCGGTTCATTCACTCCCAAAATTGGAGTTCCGCCGTATTGTTTAAAGTTGAAGCGCTCAAGATAATCGCTCTTAATGCCCATCTTCGATAATTGATAATAAAACCCTTCGCAGAGTTTCAATATGATATTGCCTGTATAACCGTCACATACAATAACGTCTGCCATATCTGTAAACAAATCACGGCCTTCAACATTTCCAACGAAATTGATCCGGTCGTTGATTTCAAGTAGTGGGTAAGCCGCCTGTATCAGGAGGTTGCCCTTTTCCCTTTCCTCTCCAATGCTCAGCAGCGCTACCTTTGGATTGTCTATTCCATAGACATTCTGTGCATATAATGATCCGAGTAT
>JANWHK010000139.1 GCA_025450395.1 Bacteroidia bacterium | reverse complement strand
TCAGGGCCGAGGTATATAAGGGAGTCGGTGGACTGGACGAAGATTTTTTCGCGCACATGGAGGAGATCGACCTGTGCTGGCGTATACAAAATGTAGGACATGAAGTGTGGGTATGTCCGCAAAGTGTGGTGTACCATGTAGGCGGAGGTACTTTGCAAAAAGAAAACCCGAGAAAGACCTTTTACAACTTCAGGAACGGCCTGATCTTATTGCTCAAGAATTTACCATCGGACAAACTTTTCAGGGTGATTTTCATGCGGATGTTTTTGGACTATATAGCCGCTCTCAGGTTCCTGCTGCAGGGCAAGTTTGGGGATTGGCTGGCCATCGGGAAAGCGCACCGTCAATTCATTTTCAGGTATCGATACTGGAGAAAAAAGCGCGAAGTTTTATTGGACAACAAAGCGTATTTCCACCCACAAGTATATCGAAATAGTATTGTATGGACGCATTTTATAAAAAAGATAAAGACGTTTAAGGAATTAAGCAATTGAGCTGTTTTTGAATCGCGGTTACAAAGTGAATTGTCAATAAGTATTTAATAATGAATGTTGTTGTATTGTCAGGTGCCGGCATGAGTGCCGAAAGCGGGATAAAAACATTCCGGGATGCCGGCGGTTTGTGGGAAGGGCATAACGTCATGGATGTCGCCAGTCCTGAGGGTTGGGCAAGGAACCCTGAACTGGTCACGGAATTTTATAACCAGCGCAGGGTGCAGCTGGGGGAAGTGCAACCCAATGCCGGGCATCTTGCATTAAAAGACCTCGAAGAAAACTTTCACACAGTGATCATCACACAAAATGTGGATGACCTGCATGAACGTGCCGGGTCCTCAAATATTATTCATTTGCACGGTGAACTTATCAAGGTGCGCAGTACGGAATTTGAGCATGACATATTTGAACTGGGTTATCAAAGCATGGCCTATGGCGATAAATGTCCGAAAGGCACCATACTGCGCCCACATATTGTATGGTTCGGGGAGGAAGTGCCATTGATAGAAACGGCTATAAAACTGGTTGAAAAGGCGGATATACTGATCATTGTAGGCACTTCACTTGAGGTATATCCAGCAGCGGGACTTTTATACCATGCACCACGGCATTGCAGGATATACCTGGTAGACCCCAACAGGCATGAAGACATTTCCATCAGGAACCTGGAACTCATCAGGGATACTGCTGCAAGGGCTTTGCCCGAACTGGTAAGGAAACTGAAAATGAATAAAGGCTGAATTAAATTTAATCATGTATCAGAATATTTTATAGTTTAAAAACTACCTTTGTCCGGATTATCAATTTCACATATTATGAAAAACCTATTTTTCCTTTTTGCCGGTCTGTCGTTTGCAGCCTGCAATAACAAGCCGGCACCTGCTGTTTACCCAACCACTCCTGAAGAACAGCACGATCACACAGATGTCGTACTAAAAGATACCACAACCATATTGCCCGGGCAGAAGGTGTTTTTTGCCAACCTTGAGGACGGGCAGGAAATAAAATTGCCTTTTATCGTGAAGTTTGGTGTGGAAGGCATGGAGGTTGAGCCTGCCATGGGTGTAGTAGCCAATAAAGGGCATCACCATTTGCTGGTCGACCAGCAGCACATTCCCGCAAACACCATGGTTCCGATGCAAAAGGAATCCGAAGGTTATTACCATTTCGGTAAAGGCCAGTTGCGCGATACCCTGAACATTAAGAAATACCCTATGCTGACACCGGGAAAACATACATTGACGCTGCAGTTCGCCAATGGCTTGCATTTTTCATACGGTCCGGCCATGAGCAAGCAGGTTAGCATCATTGTGAAATAGGCGATTTTTTTTGAGGAGAATCTTTATTGGCTTACATTTGTATACTCTTAATTTGACCTGATGGAATCACATTATCATTACGCAACAGTTTCAGAAGCACTTGCCGAACTCAGGCAAAAGGGATTTACAGTGGATTTTAACCTGGAGGAGAATTGCATCGTGTGTAACAATGACAAGTTTAACCCTGATGAGTTCGATATTGTAGAGGTATACCGTTATGAAGGGGATACCGATCCTGCTGATGAGGCGACGGTATACGGGATTGAATCAAAATCAGGGGTAAAAGGCGTTCTTGTGACCGGATATGGTATTTCCGGAGATTCAATGTCCACCGAATTATTGCAGAAGTTAGGCAGCCGGAAATAAAGTGCTGTTCCGGAATTAAACATTATCAATAATGAACACTTACCTATAAATAGTATTGATAAGAATATAGCCCCATCCTTCGTCCCTCGTCCCTCGTACTTCGTACATTCCCCCAATTGTAACTTGTAACTTGTAATTTGTAACTTGTTTTCCGTACCTTTGCAGTCCAATTACCAACAATGAGTGATGCAATAAAGCACGAATGTGGTGTCGCATTCATCAGGCTTTTAAAACCCCTTGAATATTTTACCGAAAAATATGGAACTCCCTTGTACGGCCTCAAAAAGCTGCAATTGCTTATGGCCAAGCAAATTAACAGGGGGCAGGATGGTGCAGGCATAGGTATCATCAAGCTCGATCCACAATTCGGGCAGCGGTATCTCGCCCGTAAACGCTCCAATTCCCGCAATGCCATTGCTGACATCTTCGAGGAAGTCAATAAATCATTAGAGGAACTGGATCCGGAAAATTTCAAGAATTCACTGTACCTTAAAGAACATTTTCCGTATGCAGGCGAATTGTTGCTCGGCCATTTAAGATATGGCACCCATGGCGGCAACGGAATGGAGAATATACATCCCTTCCTGCGACAAAACAACTGGATGTGCAGGAACCTGGTATTGGCAGGTAACTATAACCTCACGAATGTAGATGAACTGTTCACGCAACTGATAGAACTCGGGCAGCAACCCAAGGAAATCAGCGATAACGTGACAATGCTCGAGAAAATAGGCCATTTCCTGGATGAAGAAAACGAGCGTTTATTTAAAATATATAAAAAAGAAGGGTTCTCGAATTTTGAGATCTCGGAAAAAATAAAGGATACCTTATCTGTCGAGAATATCCTGAAAAATGCCTTTAAAAGGACCGATGGCGGATTTAACATGGTGGGCATGATAGGTCATGGTGCTTCCTTTGTGATTCGCGATCCCAATGGGATACGCCCTTCATTCTGGTATGCCAATGATGAGTTGGTGGTGGTCGCCAGTGAGAGGTCAGCAATATGCACGGCCTTTAATGTACACTTCTCGAAAATAAACGAAATTACGCCTGGATGTGCCCTTATCATCAACAAGGATGGCAAATACAAGGAGACCAGGATACTGGAGGAGAAACAAAAGAGGTCATGTTCCTTTGAAAGGATATATTTTTCGAGGGGCAACGATGCCGATATCTATACGGAACGTAAAAATCTCGGAAAATTGCTGGCTCCCAAGGTCATGGAGGCATTGGATTATGATATTGAAAATGCAGTATTCGCATATATCCCAAACACTGCATCCACAGCCTTCTACGGCATGGTGGATGGTATCAACGACTGGCTGAAGATCAGGCGATCGGAGGTACTGATGGCAGAAAAGGATACATTGACGCCTGAAAGGATACAGGAAATACTCACCTACAGGATACGCCGTGAAAAAATACTGATCAAGGATGCCAAGATGCGGACCTTTATCACCAATGACACTGACAGGGAAGACATAGTCGGTCATGCCTATGATGTGACCTATGGTGTGATTGAACCTAAGCAGGATACACTCGTGATCATTGATGATTCGATAGTAAGGGGAACGACCTTGAAAACCAGTATTCTCAAGATACTGGGACGCCTGCAACCCAAAAAGATCATTGTTGTATCATGTTCTCCACAGATATTATTCCCCGACTGTTACGGTATCGACATGAGCCGCCTCAAGGATTTTGTGGCTTTCCGCGCCTTGCTCGCCTTGCTGAAGGAAAACAATCTTGAATTCAAGCTGGCGGAAACCTACCAATTGTGTAAGGCGGAAATGCAGAAACCGGTGGAAGAGATGAAAAATCATGTGATTGCTTTGTACAAACTGTTTACGCAGGAACAGATATCCAAAAAGGTCGCAGAGATTGTCACACCTGATAATTTTGAACCCGAAGTAGAGATTATATTCCAGACAGTCGAGAATTTGCACATAGCTTGCCCCGACCACTCCGGTGACTGGTATTTTACCGGCGATTTCCCGACACCTGGAGGCATAAAGATCACCAACAGGGCCTTCATTTATTATATGGAAAATAATAATGCGAGAGCGTATTAATACCAATGATGAGTTATGAGTTATGAATTGTCAATCTAGCGCAACAATCTCACGACCAAATAAAGTAATTGTCAATTGTAATTTGTCAATTGTAAATTACCCTAGCCCCTAAACCCTATCCCCTATACCCTGGATCCATGCTCCTCCTCATCGATAATTACGATTCATTTACATTCAACCTGAAGGATTATTTCGAGCAGTTGGGTGAAGAGGTTGAAGTAGTAAAGAATGATGAAATAGATGGACAGACAATCTTTGATTTTAAGTTTGATAAAATCGTGATTTCTCCCGGGCCCAACACCCCGGCAGAAGCAGGCAACCTGATGCAGGTAATCGACTCGGTTTATAACTTATATCCCATACTTGGAATTTGCCTTGGACATCAGGCGTTGGGTCAGTTTTTTGGCGCGGAATTATGCCTTGCTGAGAAGCCGATGCATGGAAAGGTATCCATGATCAGTCACAATGGAGAAGACATTTATAAAGACCTTCCCAATCCATTAAAGGTTTGTCGATATCACAGCCTGGTACTTGAAAATATGGATAAGACAGACTTGGTAACCACGGCACAGACTTCCATCAAAGAATGTATGAGTTTAATGCATAAAGATTTGCCGATAACCGGCATTCAATACCATCCCGAAGCCATCCTGACGGAGCATGGTTTGATGATATTAAGGAACTGGCTTCGCTTGTCTTTTCACCAGCATAAACACGCCTTCGCCAATAGGTAAATAACCGTATTCATAACAGAATTTGTAGACGCTGCCAGTCCTGGTTTCATAGAGGTGCGTGAAGTATTCAAAATTAAATCCCAACACTTTCAACGTCTTTTCGGATACCGTTATTTTTTCACCATTGGGTAATAAATTCTGTATGATGCTGCGGTTTTTCCTTAGCACAGAATTGACGGTTCTCACCACTTCATCTGCATGACTGTTGAGTCGGTTATTATATGTATTCCTGCAGCCATCATCGCAAAACTTCTTATCGCTCCTGCCATTGATCGGTTTCTGGCATTCCAGACATTTTATTTCCGTCATCACTTTTCAAAATAATTAAATCAAATCTGCCTGAAATTATACAACTTTGCGACATGAACTTTATAAACAGGTATCTTTATTTAACAATCGGGCTTACCCTATTATTTTCCAACTGCAGGCCCGCAACAAAAGTGGTTGCTGAAAAACCCAAAAAGCCACTTAATATTATTTTACTTATTGGGGATGGCATGGGCTTGGCGCAGATCTCAGCTGCTTCGGTCATGAACGGAGGCCTGTTCCTGGAGCTATTCTCCATTATAGGTCTTGTGAAAACTTCTTCAGCGGATGATTACATTACAGACAGCGCTGCCGGTGCCACAGCCTACAGCACAGGTGAAAAAACATATAATGGCGCCATTGGCCTTGGGGTGGATTCAATGCCGCGTATCACCATACTTGAAATGGCTGAGAAAAATGGATTGTCTACCGGGCTTATCTCTACCTGCAGTGTCACACACGCTACACCGGGTTCGTTTTTCGGACACCAAAAGAACAGGGAGATGCACAAGGAAATTGCAGCTGATTTTTACGGAAAAGGAATAGATTTTATGGCGGGTACCGGCAAGCCTTATTTTGATGTCGATAAACTTAAAAACCAATACAATTACAATATCCTTACAGGCAAGGGTCCTTATAAATTTGATGCACTCAGCCAGCATATATGGTTTTATAACGATAGCATTCATCCGCCAAAAGCAGCAGAAAGAGGTCCATGGTTATTGGATGCCACGAATGCGGGAATATCGTACCTGTCAAACAATAAAAAGGGCTTTTTCCTGATGGTTGAGGGCAGCCAGATCGATTGGGGAGGGCACGACAATGACCTGAATTATATGGCGTCCGAGCTCGTTGATTTTGACAAGGCTGTAAAAGCGGCGCTTGACTTTGCCAAAAAAGACGGGAATACCCTGGTCATCGTAACGGCTGACCATGAAACCGGCGGCCTGTCATTGAATGCGGGTTCCATTGCCGATAAAAAAATTGACGCATCTTTTGCATCCAAACATCATTCAGGTATTATGGTACCTATATATGCTTATGGTCCCGGCGCTGAATTATTCCAGGGAACAATGGAAAATACCGACGTGTTCAAAAAGATGAAAACCCTTTACGGATTCTAATTATCTTTGTGCTATGAAAACTCTATTCTTTGGGCTGTTTTTTGCCTTCTCAATATACCATGCCAAGGCTGAAAACCTGGATTCAATGACTATAAAGGTCAAGGGAATTTCTTATGTTATCCGTATAGGGGATACGATGCAACTTGGCTACGGTGCCAACCCGGATGGCAGTTTTATGTACCTCTATTTCGGCGGTGAAAAAACCCCGGTTGATAAAGGAAGTGCAGGTAAAAGAGCAATAATAACAAAAATAAAATATTTCAAGAATTTCGATCAATACCAACTCCATATTAAGGGTAAGACCGTCTTGTGCGTGGTAGATATGCCGCAGGCCATTGATAAAGCTGAAATTACAGGCTTCAATGGAATCCTGTTCTGATTACCTTACGCCACCAAGTTTACTTTTTGATGGGGTCACAAAATGTGATACCATTTGATTTACCTCGTCAATACTTATAAAATATCAACTCTATTTGTAAGAAGATTTTTGGAAGGATAACGCCTTTGTTGGTCTCCCGACCAACAAATATGATATGCCTATTAGAACCCTCCCCCATAAAAAAACCCCGGAATCACTCCCGGGGTTCATAATTTATTTATAAAAACTAATCTTACTTCACTTCTTCGAAAGACACATCTTCCACATCAGCTCCTGCACCGGGTTCGCTTGAGCTGCTGTTGCCGGTGTTTCCGCCTTCATTGCCTCCTGTCTGACCTTGCTGGTTTTGCTGTTGTTGTTGTGCGTTGTATATATCCTGGCTTGCAGCCTCCCAAGCCTTGTTCAAGGTTTCAGAAGCACTATCGCAAGCTGCAACATCCTTGCTTTGATGAGCAGTTTTTAATTGCGCCAGCGCATCTTCAATCGCTTGTTTTTTATCTGCCGGCAATTTGTCGCCATAATCTTTCAGGTTTTTTTCAGACGTAAATACCAGGGTGTCGGCTGCATTCAGTTTTTCTACCTCTTCTTTCGCTTTCCTATCGGATTCAGCATTGGCTTCTGCCTCTTTTTTCATTTTCTCAATTTCTTCCTTGCTCAGTCCGCTTGAACTTTCAATTCTGATCTTCTGCTCCTTGCCGGTACCTTTATCTTTTGCACTCACATGCAAAATACCGTTGGCATCAATATCAAAAGTTACCTCGATTTGCGGCACACCTCTTTGTGCAGGTGGTATGCCATCCAGGT
>JANWHK010000138.1 GCA_025450395.1 Bacteroidia bacterium | reverse complement strand
CGCGTGATAACTAATTTTATGATACAGGGTGGTGACCCTAACAGCCTGGACAGTGACCCTAACAATGACGGCCAGGGAGGTCCCGGTTACACTATTCCGGCAGAGATCAAGACCGAAATCAAGCACAAACGCGGCGCAATTGCTGCAGCGAGGCTCCCGGATGGGGTGAATCCCTACAAGGAGTCGAGTGGATCACAGTTTTATATCAGTCTCAGCACAGCCGGTACTGCACACCTTGACAATAATTACACAGTTTTCGGTTATGTGATGAAAGGCATGGAATGCGCGGATAGTATAGTCAAGCAGCCAAAGAATGGCAATGACAGGCCATACACTGACCAGAAAATGCAAGTGAAGGTGATCAAGAAAACCCTTACCGAGATCAAGAACGAATACGGTTACGTTCCGGAGTTTTAAGCCCTTCGACAAGCTCGGGACAAGGGGCTAGTATATAGGTCCCGATAGCTATCGGGATAGGATTTAGGGTATAGGGAAATGATGAATGATGAGTTATGAATGATGAATTATTCCTTCACCTCTTTCGTACTTCGCACTTTGTCTGCCCCCAATCGTAATTCGTAACCCGTAATTCGTAAATGGTTCCCATACATCGTACATCACATCGTACATCGTATGTCGTACATCGTACATTCCCCTAAAGTCCTTTCACTGACTTGACAGCAGGGTAAATGCCCGTCAGCAATCCAAGTCCCAATGCGGTGGAAGCAACCAGCACTATGTCCTTGTACATCAGTTTCACAGGGTAACTTTCAACAATGGCTCCCTGCATCCTGATGAAACCAAATCGCTCCTGAAGGTATACCAGCAATACACCGATGATGAGTCCTGCCAGGGCACCTATACCTGAGATCAGGAACCCATTCGTGAAAAATATGTTCCGTATCATGGAATTATTCGCCCCCATGCCAGACAGTGTCCTGATATCTTCTTTTTTCTCTATTACCAACATGGTCAGGCTCCCTAAAGCATTAAACGCAGCTATCAGGAGTATAAAAGTAAGTATGGCATAACTCGCCCATTTTTCGCTTTTGAACATCTTGTACAATGAAGCCTGCTGCTCCATTCGGTCCTGCACCTTGAATGAATCCCCCAGCAAACTTTTCACATGCCCGATAACCTCCTGCGCATCGGCATTGGCCGCAAGCTTGATCTCAAGCGCAGATACCATGCTGTCCCTCTCAAATAGCTGGCGTGCAAACTCCAGGGGAACAAACACATAACGGTTGTTGATGTATTCATCAAGGCTGATGACACCTGCTGGTTCTATCTCCATCTGGCTGATGGCGTCCACATCCGACACACTGTATTCCCCTCTCCTGGGAGTCAAGAGGGATAAAAGACTGAATGGTCCACCGATATTGCTATTGATCTTGTGATCGATACCCGCACCCATCACAATATAATTTGTATTCCTTTTATGCAGCAGGGGTTCCCCTTCCGTAATCCTTCCCTTCAGGTCATTGACTGTAAAATAAGTGGAGTCAACGCCCTTCACTGTACAGACCGTCTGGTAATCGCCATTCTTGATGACCGCATTGTCCTCAAATACCGGAAGAATATATTGAATACCCTTGACAGAACTTAACTGCCGGCTGTATTTTTTTTCTTCGAACACCTTGCCTTCATTCAACGTGATCTTGATATCCGGATTAAACTTATTATACATCGAGAATATCAATTCCTCAAACCCGTTCATGGTACTGAGAATAATGATGAGCGCTGCTGTACAAACAGCAAATGCCAGTACTGCGATACCTGAAATAATATTGATGGCGTTCCTCTTTTTTTTTGCAAAAAGATATCTTGCAGCTATATAAAAAGAGGTATTCAAGACTGTTTAAAGGCTTTGACCACAACGCATTTACCCTTGTTATGGTGAAGAGTGACATCCAGGAAATTAAACAGGATTACAAAGGGAATACAGATGATGGTATAAAAGGGAAGTATAAGAAAGAAAAGTTTTGAAACCTTTACGAGGTAAGAAGGCCATCCGGTAGTGAGTTTCCAGCTTATGATGCCGGGTGTGCCATATACATACCGGCCTTTTACTTTTGAAAATCCTGCATCGTTGAGTTTATGTTTTAACTCCAGCAAACTGTACCCATTCCTGTACCGCCGGTCCTTATAGACATTCACATTGAGTTTATTATCCCTGTCATCGGCATAGTTGCTGGAATTGAACACCAGCAGTATTCCTGCCTTCCTGAGAGATTCAAACATGTTCTTCAAGGCCAGCATGTCATCCTCTATATAATTCAGCAAATTGATGGCCAGGCAAAGATCAAATGTTTCGGGTTGGTGAAAAGTCAGGATATCCCCGGTGCGACAATAAATATTCTTGATGCCCTCTTCCTTGTAGTAGGTAGAAGACTGGGTTACCATTTTGCTGTTCTTGTCGATAGCCAGTACATTAAACTTGGATTTCTGACGAACAAACAGTCCCAGCAACTGCCCCATGCCAAAACCGGCATACAGCACGTGCTGCACTTTCTGTTTTCGCCTGCCGCAAAGCTGTATCTCCTTACGGATGATATTGTTTTTCAATAAAAGGGAACGTGTCAGGACGATGTATGCTTTCCTGAACCCGGAATGTTTCCCGAGTGCATCAGCAAAAACGTCTGTGTTTAAATGAGCCGGCACCTATCGCTTAATTATCCTTTTTTTCCCTCGATTCCCTTTCTTCCCTCAACTGGTCGAATATCTTTTCAAATTTCACTACCTTTTCAAGGCTATTATCCTCAAAAAAGGAAAGTTCGGGGATAATCCTTACAGAATTCCTGATTTTCCCGGCAAGGTCCTTCCTGATATGTTTGTTGAACAAATTCACCAGGTCCATGGTCGCTGCCTTGTTCTTTACATTAAATATGCTCAGGTAGACCTTTACATAACTTAGGTCAGGGCTTGAACTCACTTCTGTGACAGTGATAAAGGCGCCTTCAAACCAGTCGTGCATTTTGGTCTGGAAAATAACGCCCAGTTCCCTCTGCATCTCCTTATTAAATTTTTCTGTACGTGTACTCATAAAAATCCAGTGCAAAGTTATAATTTGCAAGCCTTGTTTTTATGTTTTTATTAAAATAATTTTCAGGGAGGTAAAATAACAGCTGATATGCATCTTTTTAATTGTATCTGGCAGGGATTGCTCGCAGGCGTAGTGTTGAGTTTAATGCTTGGTACCGTGTTTTTTTCTCTCATCAAGAACAGCCTGAAACACGGCTATAAATCAGGGGTATATATAGCACTTGGAGTCATTGTTTGTGATATCCTGTTCATCTCCCTAGGCATCCTGAGCCATGGATTTGCGATATTCCTGAAAAAATACCAGCTTACAATTTCAGTCATAGGAGGAATCATACTTGTCATTATGGGTATTTATATGTTCATCAAGGCAAAACCGAAGATACATGAGGGGAAGGAACCGAAGAAAAACGGTCCATATTATTATTTTGCAACCGGCTTTTTGCTCAATGTGTTGAACCCTGTTAACTTTTTCAGTTGGCTGGCCATCAGTTCCATGCTCACTATTAAATACGATTACGGGATCCCTGACAAGATCATATTTTTTACGGCAAGCCTGGTCAGCATTTTTGTAGTGGAGATACTGATAGCGCATTTCGCGTCGAAACTCAAGACCCTTGTCACCCCTAATGTATTAAAACATGTCAACCAGGTTTCCGGCTGTATCTTTTTTTTACTGGGACTTAAACTCGCAATAGGTCCGTTTTTCTAAGGAGATTTATACGAAACCGATATTTCTTGTCAATCAATGACGATTTTTTCCGTCTTTACAAGTATGCCCTCAACCAGGAATTGCAGTTTACCTGCAGGTCTGACTAAAACTCACTAAATGACCTTTTTGTGGCGCAAAATATTCCATGGATATTAAATTACCTGTCAAATAATACTTATCTTTGCTTTTACTCCTCAACTCCAAAATCATGAAATCATTCCAGTTCCTGCTTATCGTATACTATTGCGGAGTTATATCAGTAACAGCACAAACTAAGGAATGGTTAGTGCCAGTTCCAGGAGACCCTTCAGGAATCAACAATGGAACTACATATTCATTTCAAACACAGGATTACCTTTGCTGGGTAAAAACAAAGCACAAGACCAAACAAGTATTAAACCTCTATAATGGCAGTCAATGGAAGAAAATCATTGTTGATACCTTGGTTAGTGCCATATATAACATAGATAACCAGAATGACAGTATTTTCCTGACTGGTTACAAGGATTATTATGGTGACAGCCAGTTGGTGCTTTTGTATAATGGCAATAAATGGATTACAATATCCAAACTAAGGGCTTTAAAAGGTCAGCATCAGGGAATGAAATTTCTTGGTATCCAGGACGGCCGGTTTTATCATCATAAGCTATATGTGATTTTCCTGAATGATGATTATCACAGTACCTTAATTGAGTATGATTTCAAGACCGACAACTTGAAGACCATTGCTACATTTCAACAATGCAAGGCCAATGATATTTCTGCCCAGGATGATAAAATGGATTTGTTTCTTCACAATGACAAGCTTTACCTAGCAGGGGCATATGATTCTGTCAATCATGTCCCAAGCCAGGGTTTCGGATATTATGACGGCATTAAATTTGTAAATAAACGTTTATTTCCTGGCACATTTCCAACAAACTTTACCGTAGTCAAGCGCATTGACAGCTCATTATTTATTGTGGAGAGACCAGTCCTAGACGCTAACAATACTTCAAAATACAAATTATATATCATGCGGAATGATAGCATAATTAAAGATATTACCGGAGATCTTTTCCTGACACACAGGAAGTTCTATACCCATCAACAGCTGTCCCAGTCAAATTTGCAAGTTTTTCTGATTAACGGCAAAATCATGTATAAAGATTCATATGTTGGTCCTTTTTTTGAGTATGATGAAGCGCAAAACCGGTGGAATCCTATAGAATTTGGAATGAATAATGGGTATGCTTTCTTTTTCAAACAAAAACGATATCTTTTTGGCGATTATTTGAGTAACCCAATGTATTATTTCAGCAATCAAAATCAAAAAGCCTGTTTCGTTATTAGACCATTCTATTATGTTTCCGGATTGGCCTATGTCGACAGGGATTCAAACTGTATGCTGACACCTGCAGACTCTCTACGAAAACAAGAATGGGTGACTCTTCGCAATGACTCTGGATTTACCAGCAGTAAGACTAATCTGAATGGTTCATATGAAATTCCTATTGGTCAGGGTAAATATTGGTTTTCCCGCTACAATAATTTATCACCAAGTTTATGCCAAAATGATACGATAATGGTTGATAGTTTTATCAACTATTATCGCGATGTTAAATATACTTTGGTTCCTGTTACATCTATTAACCGTGCAACGGATGATCCAATGCTGATTACTATGTATCCAAATCCAGGCAATGGGCATTTAAAAATTCGCTCAAAAAGTGGCTTAGAAGAGAATAATGTCAGGTTTTATACAAGCACAGGGCAGGAACTGTACATACCACCTTCAGGGGACAATGCAAGTTACGACATTTCCACCTGGCCGGTTGGATTATATTTTGTATGTATAAAAACAGGGAATCATCACTATACCCTAATTTACAATAAATCAGAATAAAATATTTGCCCCAATATTGCTGATTATCCTTTAAATCGCACCTTCGTCCTTCGTCCCTCGTACTTCGTACTTTCCCCTCCCCTTACTCCATTCCCTCAAGCCTATAAAGGAAAATACGGCTAGTACCAGCATCAATAAAGAATAAACATAAAGAGATTCTTCACACCTCAGCGATTGCCAGATATAAAGCGCTGCATAGCCTAAATTGCAGATGATCCAGTACCACCAACACGAGGTATCCTTCCTGATCTCAAGCCCTGTAGCCAAAATACAGGTGCAGG
>JANWHK010000137.1 GCA_025450395.1 Bacteroidia bacterium | reverse complement strand
TCATCACCAACCAAACTACTTTCTTGTTCGGGACGAACTCGACTATTTTCATTTTGCAGCGATGCACATCCTGATAATGATAACTCCACTCTTCATTGAGTTTGTTTGTGCTGCCTTCAATTTCTTCGCTCCACCAAGCTTTAACATTGTTGACGGCATTGAAAACTTCGGATGGAGAATTGTCAACTAAAATAGTTGTTGTAAAATCTGTTGTTGTCATTTTTTATTTTGCTTTATTATTTAAAATCATTTGTAATTTTTTCAGTTTGCCATCCCAAAATTTATCAAAATAGTTGATAAAATCCTGCACCTCATTAAAGCCGTCTTGTTTCAACATACAGTGTCGTTCTCTGCCAATGCCAGTAATGGAAATAAACCCAGCGGTATAAAGAATTTTTATGTGCTTGGAAACCGCGGGTCGGCTCATGTCAAAATTTTCAGCCAATGAATTTATCGTCATGCTGTCTTTTGAAAGCATCGTCAACATTTGTCTGCGGCTTGGGTCCGCAATTACCTGAAATGCATCAAGTGCTTGCGTCCTCATTTGTTGGCAGCTTTTAGAAGTTCACCCAATTTGTTGCACAAGAAAATCCAACCGCCATTGTGGTCGGTCAAATTTTTGAATAGTTCAAATCCACTGTGCACCAAAAATAATTCTGTTCCACCTTCAATCAGGGTAAGTGTCCAACTTACTTTTGAAGTGTAAGGCGTTTTTGTTACTGCCCAATCGTTTTTCCACAGATAACTAAGGTTAGTGAATGGTTTAACTTCCAAAACTTCACAAACAACAAATGTGTTGTTAGGATTTGTAAACCGAAAATGATGCCCGACAACGGGTTTAAAATCGCTTGGCATCAGCCATTGTTCCATTAGTTCCGGCTTGGTTAAATACTCCCAAACTTCCTCTGGTGTTTGAGAGAAGTAAAATGTGTGTTTAATTTCCTTTTGCATATTAGGTAACTTTAAAGTTACGCAAAGATATGTAACTTTAAAGTTACTAAACAAGTTTTTTTCAAAATATTTTTGAGATAAGCTTAGTTTTGGGTGTTTCATGGCACAAAAGTTTGAAGTTTATAAAGGGGGTTAATAGGTATTATTTAGAGTGTTGCCTTGAAAATCAAGTAATTGTGTTTTCAAACTCCTCCAGAAAGTTCGACTACTAAGCGTAACGTAAATATGTGATGCATGTAATGTTCCGGTGGATTCCTATAACAACACTATATCCTGCAGGGCTTAATTTTGTACCGTAAATTAAGGTTTTTATAAATACTAAATCATGAACCGTATACTTTTTCTCGCCATGCTCAGTTGCGCTGTGCTCAACTCCTGTAACAAGGCTGGAAATGTGTCTTTCACTTCCGCTTACGATTTCACGGCCACTATACCTGCCCAACCTACGGTTCCGGCATTCGATACCGCTATAGCTGTCTCTTCAGAGATCAATATCAATGACGAAAGACTAAAAAAATGCGACCGTGCCTCATTAAGAAGCTTATACCTAGAGATCACGGAACCTGACGGGCAGACATTTGATTTTAGCAGAGAGGTGCGCCTGGCTCTAATCGCTCCCGGATTGCCTGAAATTGATGTGGTGTCTGCATCGCATATTAACCCCAACGCGAAACGTATTGATTTTGAAGTCAGTGACAAGAATCTCGCACAATATATACACGATAATTCAATAACTATCAGGATAAAGATCGTTTTGCTAAAAGGAACTTCGAACGCTGTCAGGATGTATGGCAAGATGGTGTTTAATGCACAGACCGGATTATTATAACGAAACGACCGTAAAATGAAATTAAAAATTCAAGTCATGATGCGCTTTCAAATAATTTACAGAATGTCGCTATTCCTGCTGCTGGCAATGCAGAGTGTTGCTGCATTCTCAAGACATGCAGGATACAAGCCAACAGAAACTGGTGATACTACTGCCAATGCAGCTTCTGCAAGGCAGGGTTTCCCAATAAGACCGGTAAACATTATCTCCCTGAATATTCTCGGTGATGCGACTATCGCCTCTCTGAACTACGAAAGATTGTTCCCGGCTGAGCCTGAGCACTTTTTTCTCGCAGCGGGTCTGGGTGTGGGTGTCAATACATTTGTAACTTTACATTCAGAGGCTGGGAAATCATATACCCTGGATAATTTCGCAGTCATTCCACACCACATTACCGGTAATATCGGGGGAGGAAGGCATTTTTTTGAACTAGGCTTAGGAGGAGCTATCATTGGCAGTCAGGGAGGCCAGCCATACCTGACATCCATATTGATGGGATACCGTTTCCTGCCTTTGCACAGCAACAGGATCAGCGCTCGTCTCTATGCAAGTTATCCGTTGCAGGGTCTTGAAAAGTTTAATATCATCTATGTTCCTGCCGGGGTCAGCGTAGGTTGGGCATTCTAAGGCATCCGGGACTTTCAGTGCAAATTTTGCAGTTCAATATTTCTTTTGTAAGTTTGTTTGATTAACATGAAAATACTTGCAATAGAAAATGAAATTGAAGGTGTAGAATGGGCTAATTTAGAAGACTTATTAAAGGATGAAGCTCAACACGTTTATAATTTATATCTTTCAGATTCATTAAGGGAAATATATTTTACAGAAAACAAAAATGCAATTTTGGTGATGGAAACGGAGGATAAGAAAGCGGCCATAAAACTACTTGATGCATTGCCATTGGTAAAGTCCGGAAAGATTAAATTTGAGGTTATGGAGTTAAGGCCATATACCGGATATGAAAGAATAATGAAATAGTAAAGTGGCTTAATTGCGTTTTGTTTCGTAGTGAAGAGCAATTACGCCACAAGAAAATGTTTTCGATTCTATAAGCTTCAGTTGAGCCATTTCAGTTACACCTTTAAATAACGGAATGCCCTGTCCAAGTAACACCGGATTAACAAATAACCAAAATTCGTCAATCAGACCCAGACTTAATAATGAATGAGAAGCCCCCGGACTTCCAAAAATCAGAATATTTTTTCCGTCTTGCTTTTTTATTTTATTTATGTTGTCTGCAAGTTGGTCGCCAATAACTTTGGTATTGTCAAGCCCTTTTTCACTCATTGTCCTTGATAAAACAACTTTTGAAACCTTGTTGTACCAGGCCGAATGTTCCTTGTCGTGTTTTGATGCGTTTGGTTGTTTGCCGGCATCTGGCCAATAATTCTGCATCATTTCATAAGTTACCCGTCCATAAAGCGCAGTGTCAGCTTTGTCAGTCATCGTAGCAACAAAGTCAAACATCTCATCGTCGATACTTGCCCAGTCCAATTCTCCCTTAAGTCCTGCCACAAAACCGTCAAGTGAAGTGTGCATAAAGAATATTAATTTCCTCATTTTGCTATTTGTTTAAATGTTTATCTGCTCGTTTTTGTTGTCTGTCGTTTGAGAGGTTATCCACTCATTCTCAGGTGGCTTTACGCTATAAATTCTGTTTATCTCCACAAACATAACCAATTCCTCCAATAAAAAAATCAAGTTCTTCCAAATAGTTCGACAGCTTATCGCATGCACATATCTGTATTTCAATATTTTATGAATATTTATTTATAAAATCTTTATATAATTACCTGTTATATTTATACGCTCTTTATACGTAATGAGCGAAATTTGTATCATTAATTAGACTATATAGCCCTATGGCATTAAAATTGAGGTTGTATAATCAAAGATGATCATCATGCTTTCATCTGGTTTCGCAAATGCTGCAAAAGGTATCACTGACCTGATGAATAAAAGATCTTTAGTGGAACAATAATAAAATACACAAATAATAATAATTAATATGAAGAATTATTTACCTTTTGAAAACTGCATGCTGACGACCGGACTGTCGCATGATGAAGTCTCTAAAAGACTTGCTAAACAGGTACAACCGGGGAGAGGGATTTCTTTTTCACTCATTTGCAGAAGAGCACGAAAACCTTACCAGGGCAATATCTCAGACAGCAAATTTAATATCAGCAGAATTGTTACCAACAGGAATTCGTTTATACCCGTCATTAGCGGAGAGATTATGGACATTAGCGGTCAGGTGCAGATAAAGATCATGATGAGACCGCAAATATCCACCTTACTCTTTATGTCGGTGTGGTTAGGAATTGTGGGACTGGTAAGTATAGTCGCCCTGGGTGCAGCCCTTATTCCGTTTATCATGTTCGTTTTTGCTTATGGAATGGTTATGTACGTATTTAGGACAGAAAGCCGGGAATCAAAAGACTTTTTAGCCAGGATTTTAGAAGCCCGCATTGTTGAAAATAGCATGACGGTTAAAGCTCACTCTCATAAGATTAATTCCCGCCATAAAAATAATTTACAAAACCCTGTTGAGGCCTGACGAAGCAGTGAGGATGTGAAAGCTCCTATTTCCTCACCTCAAGCTGAATGCCGTAATAGTTGGAAGCATTCACTTCAATAATAAGATTATTGCCCTTGTAGGCAAAACGTTCCGGAACAGGCAGGCTTTTAGGCACAGATGTATAACCCTGTATCTTGACACTTTCTTTGCCCGGGGTTAATTCCCAACCGTCTGACAAGGTGATGCTGATTGTTATCTTGCCATTTTTGACCCGTGAGAAATGTGCTGAGCCGGCATACGAGGTCTCCCCTGCATAAACGGCTACGCAATTGTTGGGGTGATATTGGGTGTAAGTAGCCCGGCCATCGTTTTTGACAAATTCAGCACCGCCAGACCAGGCAGTCTTTTTCTGCCATGACCTGGTATCAGCCATAGCTTTCTGAGTATTTGTACCTGAATCAGTTTCCTTATTACATGACAGGAAAAATAATGGCGTAGCAATAGCAGCCACAATAACGTGTTTAATAGATGTTTTCATATACTTGTGTAGTTTCAATACAAATTTACGCTATCCTGAAAACAATAAAAAATACAGTCGATTTTGAGTCTTTTTACCTAAATATTTTACCTGAATAAATCTTTAACTACCAAGTATATGCTTCTTTTTGCCCCTTTAATAATTTACAAACTTAACAAATCATAAAAAATGGACCTATTTCATTGATAAACTGAACTTTATGTGCTGATAAAATAACTTAAACTAAAAATTGAAAAAACTATTAGCCTGTTATTTAGTGATTTACATTAATGGAATGTAAAAAATTTCTCAGGAAGGCATTTTAAGGCCTAAAAACAGACCAAATAGCAATTAAATAAAAAGCAGTCAGATCCCAATTGCAGGATTAATGAAACAATTACAGGACCCAAAAACGACATGTAATAAACTCCACTAGTATCCCTAAAAGAATTCAGCCTTAGCAGACATGAAAGGGCATCATCAATGAAAATTTTGAAATTAATTTTCTTATCATTGCAGGTATAGATATCCAATTATATCGCAAGAGCATTACTCATGAGAAACTTTTTAAATGATACAATAAGACTTGAAAACGAAAGGGTACTCCTGGTTCCTTTTGAAGAGCAGGCTGCTAATAAACTCAGGGATATTATTTTTGATGACAAGGTATGGAAATTCATGGGTATGTATATAAAGAATGAAGCTCACTTTAAGGACTATATTGCAGATACATTAAGTCAACAGTATAAAACCGCTTACCCATTCCTGATCATAGACAAACAGACAAACGAAGTGGCAGGAAGTACAAGATTTGGCAATATCAATTTCAACAGTGAAAAACTTGAGATAGGCTGGACATGGTATGGTAAAAAATTCCAGGGAACCGGCCTGAATAAAGCGTGCAAATATGAATTGATCCGTTATGGATTTGAAGAGATCGGTTTGCGCAGGATCCAGTGGAGCACAGATCTTGAAAACACCAGGTCACAGAAAGCAATTGAAAAACTCGGGGCCGGCAGGGAGGGGATTTTCAGGAATAATTATATCGATTCATCAGGGAAAAGCAAGGATGATGTATATTACAGCATGATAAAGGAAGACTGGCCGGATATTAAGAAACAGTTCTTTCCGGAATTCCTTTGAGGTAGGTGATATTTTAAATAGCTTTTTATTTTATCAATCTTAAATTTCAAGTCAACCAATATTTGAGTTGTGCTATCAATTAATAAATTCAGTTTTTTAGGTAAAATCATCTTTTATTATATCTTTGTTCTAATATTCTTGCATTCTTATGAAAAACACATTTATTACTTTTCTTGTTCTTATGGCATTTTCGGCACTTAATGCTCAAAAGGCGAATGTCAAAAAAGGCGAAGTACAGAAAAACAAAAATATTACCGGTATTGAAGGAACTTTTACCATAGGCGGCAAACCCTTTTTAATGGTTGCAGAAAGCCACAGGATGATTGTCGATTTCAGCGCTGTGTTCTATCCTATTGAAGATGACATGAATCTGGGTGAAGTAATTCGCCAGGACAATATCAATATCATAGATGGTTTCATGACTCTGGAGAAATGCCTGTATATAGAACGTATCATCGTTAACAATGGCAAGACCTTCTTGTTCTATACAAAAAGAAACGGAATGAAAGGAAAGGTATATTTTGTAGAGCTTGAGGAAGACTGCCTGATACACCAGGAGAACGCTACAGAAGTGATGCAATTGACCCTGGGCGCCTTATCTAAAACTACGGATTTTGCGGTAAGGCAATCGCCTGACGGAAGCAAAATTCTCCTTGCAGGCATGAATAATAAGACCCATAAGTCATCCGATTTCTTTTTTAAAGTATACAGTGCCGGAATGAAAAACCTTATCTGGGAGAAAAATATTTCGGCACCCCAGGCTGACCATAATCGATTTAAAGGTTCAGACCAATTCAATACCAATGCCGACCAGAATGGCCTGAATAAAAATGTTTTTCTTGTAAACAATGATGGTCGGGTCTATTTTTTAGCGAACGAGACCAACCCATCCCAAACTATAGAAGACTTTAGCCTTATTTCCATTGATGGTAAAGGTGACAAACAAACCCAGGAAGATATTAAGGAACCAGGCAATTTGATAGGACAAACTTTTTTCAGGCTTGGAAAGCAGGGTCAAGCTGTTTTTATTTTCTTCTATTCTGACCATGAAGGCAAATTCGGTATACAGATCGGAGACAGGAGTGATATCAGTATAAATGCACTACGGGTATTGGAATTCGATGGAAACAAACTGGAAACAAGGGCAGACTATCCTATCAGTAATGAGGAGAAAGCACTTTTTTACCCGCCCAAGTATAGAAAACCCAAATCTGAATATTTAATAGGAGGCTTTCAGTTTGTGACTGTACTTGACTCCCCCACGGGAGAACTATTGATGGTTATGGAAACATCATATTCAAATGTTGGTAGGGAGCAACTACTTTCCAATACCGCAAACGGATATATCTGTGTGATTGTACTGGATTCAGACTATAAGTTCAAAACGGCCCATTCGTTCGCGAGAGTATCCAATACTACAGAATATGGTGGTGGAGTACTTATCAGTTCAGCGTTTGTTTCCAACGGAAATTTGCATTTACTATTCGCGAATGAACTAGGACAATTGCAATACGTATTGTTCAACAATCTCCAGGCAAACAAAGCTGTTAACCTTGGTGCAAAATACCCCGATGGAGAAGGTTTTCCTTTGCCTGTGAAGTCGATGGCTTACCAGGGTGGGTTCATTATCCCTGTAATCAATAAAAAGGAGATTTGTACAAGTTTGTTGAGTTTCTGAGATATCAGGTAGCTGAAATTACTATAATACTCAACTATCTTAAGTTACTTCTAAAGCCGCATAATTTCATAGTTTATTCCTTAATGAACATGATCCTTGACATATTACTGCCATTGAGTGATTGCAATTCAAGGAAATATAAACCCGGGGCTAATGCTCCAAGTGAAATTGCACCATTGTTAATGCTACCATCCAACATTAACAGACCTTGCGAATTGAAAATTGCAAACTGTTGCATCTCCAGGTTCCTGACATATAAGGTTTGTGCAGCAGGGTTTGGGAATACCGGCAAATGCGATGCATCCAAAGAAGAAACTTGAGTCAAGCTTGAAAAAATGGCGGAGAGGGTCCGGTTTTTAGAAGCCACAAAAATAAGGATGCTGTCTGTCGAGATCCGTGTATTATTTTCCTTCCATTCAACGAACTTATAGCCAGGCAATGGTTTTGCCTGAAGTATTACGGATGAATCACAGGTATATTTTCCATTACCGGATACAGTGCCGCTATTGGCCGGAGAAACTGAAGCAACCATGGTATAACTGGATAATTCAAATATTGCTGTAAGATCTCTCTTTTGTTTAGGCAAAAAAGTATAAACCGGTGTGGTGGATATCACAACATTATTTTCGCGCCATTCCTTGAACCTGTAACAGTGTGCCGGAACCGCGGTCACTGATTTCAAGGTATCTGAACACAAAAATACGCCCAGGTTGCTTATTGTCCCTACAGTTGGATTTGGAAGGACACTTCCAGTTACAGCGTAACTCTTTCTTGTAAATTCAGCAACAAGAGTCCTGTTACCTGTGATTGTAAAGGTATAGGCGCTGTCGGTAGAAACTTCAATACCTGACTCCATCCATCTCTTGAATACAGAACAGGAAGTAGGTATAGCTAAAACCTTCACAACGGAATCCTGAGGATATGATCCACCACCGCTGGCACTGCCAAAAGGGCCGGCTTGGGCCACAATTACCCATGCTGCATAACCTGATTCATACGCACCGATATCCGCATTATTGTATCGTATGCGTATACCTTTGTCAATGTCCTGCTTATTGAAAGATTGCAAATAAGATGAATCGCCAGCATCAACTGCAGGTGAGCCTGGCTTTACAGAATAATCATATAATGTTGCATCAAAAGGCGCTTGTTGAGGGTCACCCGGATTGACAAAACGGGGGTCCTTTGATATTATTTTTTGCCCATACTGAAACCCCTTCACGATACAATTGCTAACATCTGGTTCAATAACACCTGTACTATATTTGATATCAACATCTGCGACGTTATTCCAGAAAACAGAATTCCATATATTCATATTGCTATTTGTACTGAGGGTTGAAGAAGTAGTGCTGGACACTTTATTATCAGTGAAGGTACAATTAATAATATTATGGGTAAACGTATTAAAAACACTCGACATATAAATAATAGAACCTTGTTCAGAATGATTGCCGGCGAACAAGGTGTTATAAGCATTTATTGAACCATTAGATGAGCAATGTACAGCCGCCCCGCTATTGACCGCAGATAAATTCCCCATCACTTTGCACCTGTATAAATAGGCATTTGCATTTAAACCAAGAGCCCCTCCATAATTCGAGGTGTTTTCTATAAACTGGCAATCATAAAAAGAGGCAGATCCTGAATTGATAAACATAGCCCCTCCAATGCTATTAACATCGTTAGCTGTATTATTATTTCTGAAAAGACAATTATTAAACTTGGGTTGGCCACTTCCTTCAATGTAAACTGCACCACCCCTCATATAGGCATGATTATCTTCAACTATGCAATTCAATATATTGGGAGAGCTTGTATTCATCCTTATCCCTCCCCCACCTGAGCTTAAGGAATTCGTAGATGAATATCCATTGACAACATAAAAGCCATTAAGCTCGGTAGAACTACCTGCATTGGCAAATATTACAACATTAGAGGTATTATCCGTAGCGAGACCTTTGGTCCCTATATCTCCATCAAGATAGGTCTTATAATTAGCCAGGTCACGTTCGGAAAAAGTTACCTCTGTACCCTTAAATCCACCGAAATATTTCCTGCCGGACTGGATATTGAAATAAGCGTTCCTGGTACCGAATGTAAAATACCTTCCTTCCGCCACCCAAATGCTATCTCCATTAGATGCAACCATGATTGCAGAGTCCAGCCTTGTGAAGGCATTTTGCCATGAAACACCATTTCGCGAACCCGAAACGGCATCCACATCAACATATATGACCTTGCCATGTGTAATGTTAAAATTGAAAATGGTAAGCGCCACTAACGCTATGAACCATTTATGTGTTATTTGCATAATAACGCAAATATAACAATAATCGTTGGAATAAGTATTAAGATGTAGATTTACCAGTGATAGCTAAGTGATTACATTTATTATCAACAATTTCTTTTATTGGAAAAATTTCTTACTATTGTAAAAAAATTCCATTGTGAAATATTTCCTTATTTCTGCATCGTTACTTCTTTTCCTGAGTCTTGCCTGCAAGAAAAGTAAAAACAATTCTAATCCTGACCCGGGGACATGCAGTGACGGAATCCAGAACAACGGTGAAACAGATATAGACTGCGGCGGCATCTGTGGACCATGCACAGCTTCATGGAAACCAGTTTCTTCCGGAACTACGCTGAACCTTAAAAGCGTTTTTTTTATTAACAACAGCACAGGTTGGGTTGTCGGCGGGAGCGGAACGATCATTAAGACTATTGACGGTGGCAAATCCTGGTCGGCACAGCAAAGTCCTTTCAACGGGACTTTGAACAGGGTCCAATTCATCGATACTAAAACTGGCTGGATAGCAGGCAATCAAGGCATACTGAAAACCACAGACGGCGGTACCACCTGGACATCCAAATATACTTCAGCGACGGCTGTATTCTCAATCTACTTTATTGACGAAAATTTTGGGTGGGCGGTTCTGATCAATGACCCGGGCAAGGTGCTGTCTACAATTGATGGCGGACAAACATGGAATGTACAAAATGTTACAATTCCCGGTTTACCTGTCAGCTGGAATGACATTTTCTTTTTGGATAAAAACTTTGGCTGGGCTGTGGGGACTTCATCAACCGGTGAAAACGCAATGAAAACAAGTGATGGCGGAAATAGCTGGATTGCCATGCCTACGCATTTTACATGCCCTATTTACTCCGTACATTTCACCAGCGTACAGGCAGGATGGTGTGCAGGATATTATCTCTTCAAGTCCTCAGCTAATGGTAGTGAATTTATCAAAGACCGGTATTTTACAGAAGAACTCAGATCCGTATTTTTTATAGATGACAATACCGGATGGGTGGTAGGCGAAAATGGGTTTATCATCAAGACCATAGATGCCGGCATCAACTGGACCGAAGTGATGGGCGTCTCCACGGCAAAACTCAATTCCGTCAGGTTCACCGACTCTGAACAGGGCTGGATAGCAGGTGACGGGGGCGTTTTATTACATTATTCGAAATAGTCTCATAAAGAATGATCCCCGCATTTTAAATATTCGCCCGTATATACAACGCATCAAAATTCGTGATGGTTATTTTTTTTCCTTTTGTTTTAATAACCTTTCCATCAGTCAATACTTTTAGCTGCCGTGACAAGGTCTCAATGGTAATTCCGGCATAATTGGCTATATCCCTGCGCATGAAGAGATCAATGCTGTCCTTGCCTTCTTCAGTATTGAATTTCTGGTCTAAGACCAATAAAGTTAATGCTACCCTTTCACTGACCGGTTTCAAGGCATAAACAGAAATTTTGTGGTATAAGATGCGAAATTCATCACCGAGGTAATTCATAAACAGTTTATTCAATTCCATGGATTTGAATAAATAGGATAGGAAAACATCCCTGTCGATCAATTCAATTTCACAGTCTTCTATTGCTGAAATAAAAATAACACTGTTGTTGTTGCATGCAATGGCGCGGTAACCGAACATTTCGTTTTTTTTCATGAAATAAATGATCTGTTCCCTTCCAACATTATTGACCGTATAAAGCTTTGCGCATCCCTTGGTCAGGATGTACAATCCTTTTGGATAGGTCCCTTCGCTATAAATGATCTCATTCCTTTTTAATTTGGTTGTTGTTGAATGGGCCTTGAATTCTTCATAAATATGTTTGGGAATACTTTCCCAAAGGGATGGAGGCTTGAAATAATATTCTGCGATTTCAGATTCCTTGTTTTTCATTGAATAATAAATTTTAATGCAAAAATAAGTCTTTTTGCAAATTTGACCAATATCAAATTTTTCACAGGTCTTGTTGAACTTCCGGGTTTATGTTGAAAAACCGGTCAATATAGCTGGATACAAGGGATTATTAGGTCAGTTTGAGTAAATTACATGTAATTCAAATTCAGCTTGATATTGATTGACTTTTAGAAATAAATTAAGTTTTTCCTTTAATTTGACTAAAATCAAAATTATTGATTTTATTTCTTATAAAATTGTGTAAGCAAAACCGATAATGTAATGATTGATTAGACCCTCTTTAAGAAGGGTAAGGGGAAGTTTTGTTTAATATGAAAAGTCAACAATAAAATATATTATGAAAAAAAATTACCAAATGCGAAATTATCTTAAACCAGTAGTCACACTTATTGTTTTAGGAATAATTATGCCAGTTTTCGGACAATTGTCAGGCACTTATACCATCGATAATTCAGTCACAACCGGCGGGACGAATTATGCATCCTGGGCTGATTTCCAAACCGCCATCAACACCAACGGCGTAAATGGAGCAGTCATAGTCAATGTATTGACAAACCAGACAGGATCCCAAATCAGGTTCGATTCATTGATCGGAACCTCATCCACCAATACGATTACCATCAATGGCAATGGAAAGTTCCTGGAGGCAAGCGTTGCTGACGCGGTCATCCTGATGAACGGGGCGGATTACTTTATTTTCGACAAACTGATCATCCGGAATACGATGAACAGTACAAATGCCCAGGGTATTCGGTTCATGAACAATGCAGACCATAATACGATTAAAAATTCAACCATTGAGTTTTCGGCTTTAACTGTCACTTCTACAAGCGGTGGTGCCTATATCTCGTTTTCCAATTCAGCAACGTCCCGCACCAGCACCAATGCCACCAATCACGGTGCCTACAATACATTTGACAGCAATTTAATGCGCACGACCAACTCCAATAGTCCCGGCCCAACCTTTGGAATTGCCATCCAGGGAAGTTCCTCGACTTACTCTTCCGTTGAACAGAACAATACCATCAGCAATAACACGATACAGAATTTCTATCATTACGCCATCCGGAACTATTACTCAAACGGCAACCAGGTATTGAATAATGATATTTCAAGGGCCAATGCCACCTCCAATAATTGCAATTCTACTCTTTATGGCATCTATTCCTATTACGCTTATGCAAAAAGCCGTCCCGCATTAATAGATGGCAATAAGCTTCATGACTGGCCTTATTCAGGTTCAAGTGTTTCACTGGCGCCTACTACCGTCTATGCTTTTTACACTAACTACTGCTATGGCAACTCTACGTACCGGTTTTCAGTAAGTGACAATAAGATCACCAACCTGAATGCCAAAACCAATATGTACCTGGGGTACAATTTCTACAATTATTATTTTGACCTGGTCAACAATTTTGCCGACAATAATGATGTAACGGTTTCGACCTCCTCAAGCTATAATTTCCATGGCTGGTATAACGGATATACCTATAATTCATACCGCTTCAATGGCAATACCATACAGAATTGTGATGGCGGCTATTACTGGTATGGTATCAGGAACTATTATCCGCAATCTGCCAACGATGTACAGGAGATCAATGACAACCTGATACAGGACAATAAAAATTCATATTATTATTCATACCGGATATATTCCTATTATGCAAACTATGCCAGCAAGACCTATCCAATTGATATTGTAGGCAACATTATTAAAAACAATTCCTCAGACTATTATTACACCTATAATATCTATACATACTATTACGGAACGTATAACATTACAGACAATGTGATAGACAATAACACCTCGGATTATTATTACATGTATGATATTTACAATTATTATTACGGCAATTACAATGTGCGAAGGAACAAGATAACGGGAAACAGGAATACAAGCGGCAGCACGGGTTATCATTATGGCATATACAACTACTACAATTACGATGTCAACATCACCGACAACCTCATATGCGATAATATAGGGCGCAATTACACCTATGGCATTTACGCATATTCTTTCCAGAACGGTTTTTATGGCGCAAACATCCGCCAGAATACGGTTAAGATCGATGGCACGAAATCTTCTTATTCTTCCCATTACAGTTACGGTATTTATTGTTATATGTATTACCATCCTGTCGTCAGGGTGTATGGAAATATCATCGATATAAGCGGTAACTATGGGGCATATCCGGTATATACAACCGGTAGCAATCCTTCGTATATTGACTGGGACAGGAATTTGTATTTTATAAATAATGTTTCCGTCCAGAACTGGTATTCACCAAGTGGCACGGCGAATAGTTTTACCAACTGGGATGCATTCAGTTTTTCAGGGTCCAATGAAAAATATGGCGACCCTAAATGGAATGACGCTTCAACTTATGACCTGCGTTCCAATGCTTTGCTGAGCCAGAATAATATGCCGTTCAATTCGCTGAATTCCCTGGATGCAAACGGTGTCCCGAGAAATACAAGCAAGAATGACAAGGGAGCACTGGAAAACATGCTGGACATTGAGCAGACAGGCAATGATTTTTCACCAAATCCTTTTGAGTGTACAGGTTTTACAACCTCTCCCACCATCACCCTCAAGAATAATTTCCTGGATGCCATAACTGGCTTTGAAATGGGAGTAACAGTGAACGGTGTACTGGTCAGCACAAAAACCGTGACTGCCAATATACAGGTCAGTAATTCCGGCACCGTGACCCTAAATCCTATCTTATTCAGCAAGGCCGGCACACAGGTGGTTAAGTTTTTCCTCCTGGATGCAGATGACAAGCCAAGCAACGATACAATGACTTATACTTTCTTCGTCAAGAAATCCCCGGGCGGAGGAGTGCTCACATTGGATTCATCAAAATCGGCAGCCAAGGCGCATTTCGATATTACCGGAAAACCTGATATTACAACTAACGGCCAGGCAATCGTTTATAATTTAAGTCCTCCCTCTCATGTAGGTTACACAAACTCAGACCACCTGTTCAATGGTGGTACAAAATGGGTAGCAACTGTGAATGCAGTAACTCCATCCGGGGTTACTGCTCCAGGAGCTTCCATCAATCCCCCTTTGGGTTCGACAAACGCTTATGTGACCTTTACATCAACCATTGGCTTTGTGGACAGTGTAGTCAACCTGCATATCAAGATTACTGACTTTGTTTCCGGCTGTGATACGACTTATATCCGGAAAGTCTTTGTTGCCCCGCAGGGTGTGCCTGATTTTAAAATACCGGCCCTCTTGTGCGACCAGGATGAAGGGTTCTTTGAGAATACTTCAACCGTTTCAAGCGGTAATTTATTAAGTACCTGGGATTTTGGCGATGGTTCCCCAACGTCAGATGCAACTAATCCCGTCTATACTTACAGCGGCCCCGGAACCTATACAATCAAGCTGACGGTGGTGACGGTCCCATATGGCTATGCTACAACCATATCCAAAACAATTAATGTCAATGAAATACCTAATGCAGATTTCAAGATCACGAATGCCTGTGAAGGTGTCGCTGTCAAACTGACCAATACGACCACTATAAGTTCGGGTGCATTAAGTTATGTATGGAATCTTGGCGATGGTTCACCACAGGTAAACACTGTCAATGCCTCAAAAATATATACTGCTGCCGGTGGTTACAAGGTGACATTATTCGCCACGGGAAATGGATGTACGCAGGCTATCTCCAAAAATGTGTATGAATTTGCACGTCCGCTTGCATCCTTTGCAAAAACAAAAGGAGCCTGTGAAAATGAGTCGTTTGAATTCGACAATATGTCCTCAATTTCCAACGGCCATGTTGGAAGCAATTGGGATTTTGATGATGGCGGAAATAAGGCAACGGTATCTGAACCTGTATATGATTTTGTCACGCCGGGTCTCAAGAATGTAAAATTGAGGGTTATTTCCGAATTTGGCTGCGTCGATTCACTCACCCTTCCGATTACTGTTAAAGCAGCACCAACTGCAGGCTTCACGGCACCATTCGCCTGCAGCAGGACATCCACACAGTTTGTCAATACAAGCGATCTGAAAGGTGAAGTATTGGGTAATTATGCCTGGAGTTTTGGGGATGGTTCGACATCTTCTGCTACTGCCCCCTCCCATCCATGGTCAACAATCGGTCCTAAAGTCGTAAAACTCAAGACTACTCTTGTAAATGGCTGTAGCGATGAAATATCAGAAACACTGAATGTAGGAGTTCAGCCTGAAGTCGACTTCAAATTTGCAGATCAATGTTCCGGTTCTGAAGTCCGGTTTACCAATTTAACAAACTTTTCACAAGGCGATATCACCTATGAATGGAATTTTGGGGATAACACCAGTTCTATGATTGGTTCTCCCGGTCATATTTACAACATCGGCAGCGGCACTCAAACCTTTAATGTCAAGTTGAAAGCCAGCATTTTAGGCGGTTGTGCAGATTCTGCTTCTAAAACTATTAACATCAATCCATTGCCTGGCACCTGCAATTTTGACATGGTACGTGATTACTCCGCATCCCTGACCGGATACAGGTTAACACCTACAGGCGGTCCGCTCGATGGCATTCACTACACCTGGCTGACTGGTGATGGAAATTTAATCCAGTCGGATGCAGCCGGGACCTACTACGGCTACAAGGTGAAAGGCAAATATTGTGTTACCATGACTGCTGCCAATGTCGCAGGATGTGAATGCTCTTCTACCAAATGTATAACACTCACCACTGGCATCGACAATGCTGAGGACCTGGACAAAGCCATTTCTGTTTATCCCAATCCAAACAACGGCCAGCTTCATGTTGTATTCGATTCGGAGTTCAACAAGGATATGCTTATAAGTATTTATGATGCATTAGGCGCATTGGTAAAAACCGTTATGATTGAAGGAAATGATGCAGAAATTGACCTGTCCGGTTTTTCGAATGGCGTGTATGTCATAAAAGTCACTGTTGACAAGCAGGTAGCTGTAAAGAAAATAATCTTGCATAAATGAGAGCATATAAATAGTACATTGTTAATGTTGAAACGCTCCGGAATTTGCCGGGGCGTTCTTTTTTTGCCAGAACCAACCCAACCAAAATCTGAAATGTTCCAAGAATATTTTAGAGATTAGCTTCGTCCCGCCCGGAGCGACGGGAATTCGCAATGACGAACTAAACCTCTTGAATTCCTGCACGTTAAAACTTTTTTTCAAAATAAATTTGCGCAAGCGAATGCTTGCACATATTTTTGCAATCAAATACTTGCATATTATGGAAATGAGACGGGATGTTTTTCAGGCTATAGCCGATCCAACACGGAGACAGATCATCAGTTTGGTGGCCAGGCAACCACTCAACCTGAACGCAATAGCAGAGAAGTTTGACGTGACCAGGCAAGCCGTTTCACTCCATGTTAAAATCCTCACTGAGTGCGGCCTGATCATCATACGCCAGGAAGGCAGGGAAAGATATTGCGAAGCGAAACTTCAAAAACTAAATGAGGTTTCCGACTGGATCGAACAAAACCGCCAATTCTGGAATCAACAATTCAAATCACTCGACAAATACTTAAACAAGGTCCAGGTTACTAAAAAATCAAAAAAATGAACACAAAACCAACAAGCGAAACAGGAGAACTCCATATGTCTTACGAGTTCCGGGCACCAAAAGAATTGGTGTTTAACGCATTTTCAAACGCCGACGCACTCGGAGAATGGTGGGGACCGGTGGAAAGCAAGAACAGCGTGATTAAACTTGACTTTAAACCCGGCGGCATTTTTCATTTCAAAATGGATTTCAACGGGCAAATAAGTTATGGCCGGTTTCTATTCAGCAAGATCCAACCATACGACCTGCTGGAATTTACCAACGCATTTGCAGACGCGAATGCCAAAGTCGTCAAGGCTCCATTTGACATCCAGTTGCCCCTTGAGATCTTTTACAGGCTTGTTTTTACGGAACACAATGGCAAAACGACCATCACCCTGACGGGACGCCCGGTAAATGCCAGTCCCGAAGAACAGGAAGCTTTCAACTCAATTGACGCTGATATGCAGCAAGGTTTTGGCGCTACATTCAAGCAATTATCCCTATACCTCGATCAGATGGCCTAATTCTTTATAAGCTGTCCCCTGATCTCTCCACCCGGATAGGCAGCACTATGTAAATTGACATAATAATGATGCGACATAAGGTCAGCCTCTTGTGTAGCATTCAATGCGCCACTTGTAAAAAGGATTGGAGTAGCGGTGATGGTAAAAGGGAAAACAACCGGTCCCGCAACACCAGCATCACCATTATGAAGATGGGCATCAGTGACGGTCAATCCTGCGTAAGAAGTTGTAATCTTCAACACCTTTGAACTCTTGTTAAAAGTAGCATAGGAAGTACCTGTAGCTGTGGAAGCATTGGCCGGCACCTCGTTCGTGCCCTTTAAATCAGCAACAAAACTTACAATGTTGTCCTGGAAAAGTTGTCCCCTGATTTCGCCTCCCGGATAAGCAATACTGTGCAGGTTGATATAATAATTACCGGCCATCAGGTCTGCCTCTTGTGAGACGTCCAGTTTAGGACTCGTGAAAACAATGGAAGAAGTGGTGCTTGCAAATGGGAAGATCACCGGTCCGGCAACACCGGGGGCGCCCATGTGAATATGACCATTATTGGCAGTCATCCCTGAAAATATGGTAGTTACAGTCAATTTTTTTGAGACTTTGTCATAATTGGCTGTTGCTGTACCGGTAGCCGCGGAGGCATTAGATGGCACTTCATTAGAGCCTTTTAACGTGGCGTAGAAGTTGACATTGTTATTTACAGGTTCAGGGGCGGGTGCAGGCTCCTCCTTTTTTTTGCAGGATACAACTACGGCTGAAATAATCAAAACCATAGTGAATAATCTGAATGAATTTTTCATGATATTGGTTTGTCTAATGATTTAAAATGCAAGATTACCATGGATTGCAAAAAGTTTGGTTATAGGATTTGTGCAAAAGGTTATAATATTCACATATAAGGAATGTACGACATACGACATACGACATACGATGTGGATGTACGATGTGGGGAGCCGGTAATCGGTGAATACCGGTAATCAGTCGAAAATCTTCCCCACCGATTACCGAATACTGATTACCGATTACCGATTACTGATTACCTTTGCGCTTTATGCAATTTGAAGCAACCGCCCTGTCACCTAAATTCCCGAGGGGAAGAAAATCAGGTACGCTGGAACTCATCAATGGGGCGCTTTGTTTCAGGGATGTGGATAATACCATTTCCGGACTGCCCCTAAAAGGTGGAAAGATCACGCAGGGAGGTGCCGGCAACCGCTACATCTATTTTACACATCCCTCCTACCCCGACCTGACTTTCTATACGGATGACAGGTCCATTTTAAATCATGCTGACATCAAGTTCGACCAGGAACATTCCGCTTCAGGGAAAAAGATTAAAAACAATCACCGCCTGGCGCTCGCACTTGTTTACACATTCCTGGGCATCATCGTGGCACTGGTATTATCGCTTTTTATTTTCCGCGGCGCTATTGTTGAACACGTCGCCTCCCTCCTGTCACCCGCACAGGAGCAGGAAATCGCATCACAAATGCGTGAAAGCGCCATAGCAGGGAAAACCATTGTGACAGATACCTCTATCCAGCACAGGCTGGAAATGATCACTACCCCCCTGGTGAACGCTGTTGACAACAAGGAATTCAAGTTCAGCTTCACCATCATAGAAGACGAAACCTTAAACGCCTATGCCCTGCCCGGCGGCGCCATCATCATACACTCAGGCCTGATACAAAAGGCGAAAACGGCAGAGGAAGTCGCGGGTGTGCTTGCACATGAAATCTCGCATGTCACGCGCAGGCACCATATCCGGGGTATCATTGGCAATATGGGCCTTTACATGCTTGTTCGCGGCTTTTTGGGTGATATAGCAGGTGTATCAGCAGAAATTGCAACGGTTGGCGCAACACTTGGCTCGCTTAAATACAGCCGTGACTTTGAAATAGAAGCGGATGAAAGCGGATGGAAACTGCTGAACAAGGCGGGCATCGATCCAAAGGGCATGATAGCCTTTTTTGAAACGATGAAAAAAGAACAGGGCGCCGCCCAGATCAGTGATTTTATCAGCACACATCCCGGAACGGAAGAACGCATCAGGAATCTTAAAGAAAAAAAGGAAGAACATGGTGCAATTATCAATTTTCGGTTTAATTTTGACGACTTCAAAAAAGACATCAATGCATATTTTAAAAACGATACATCATCATGGAAATAAAAATTGAGGGAGCACCGTCATTCGGGTTCCTGCATGTAGACCTTGAACCGGGCGAAAAACTCATCACCGAATCGGATGCGATGGCCAGCATGGATGCCAAGGTCGAGATGAAAGCAAAGTTTAATGGCGGTTTTTTTACGGGTCTTCTCAAGAAATTTTTAGGAGGCGAGAGTTTATTCATCAATGAGTTTTCCAATAATTCAACCGGCAGGCTTCGCCTCACTGTAACACAACCTTTTCCCGGCGATATCAGGGTGGCAGAGTTAAAACCCGGAGAAAAAATATTCCTTCAGGCCGGAGCGTATATTTGTTCCGAACCTGGTATAAACCTCGGCATCAAATGGGCCGGCTTACATTCCTGGATCGGTGGTGAAGGATTGTTCAGGATGCAACTGACAGGCAGCGGCAGGTACGCCTTTGGCGCTTATGGAGGCATGGTGGAAAAAGAGGTAGACGGCGAACTGATAGTGGATACCGACCACCTGGTGGCCTATCCACCGGGCATGGAAATAAAGACACAACTTTCAGGCAGCCTGATCTCCAGTTTTACAAGTGGAGAGGGTTTTGTGATGCGTATAAAAGGCAAGGGACGCATTGTGCTGCAGACAAGAAGTTTTGGCGGAC
>JANWHK010000136.1 GCA_025450395.1 Bacteroidia bacterium | reverse complement strand
GTCATCAATACCATACATTGCGGTGACTCACTGACAGGGGTTCTCGGTTTCTGGGAAGATGGAGCCATCAAGGGCAATGGCAAGTATTTTTTCATCAACCACAATTCCAAACAATATGATATCCCTACTCCATATGACAGCATGATCGGTGTTTATAACGACAGCCTGAATACAACGTACTGGTCATTTGGTTCAGCCGGTGCCACTTATAAAGCTAACCAATTGGAACAAGACAACAATGCTATAAAAATGAGCAAGTCCGTGAAAGCTAAAAGGGCGGTTTCAAAATCAAAGGGAGTTTATGACAATAAAAAATGGGATGCAGTGGACGCCATGAAAAATGATACTGCCTGGATAACAAAAACAAAAGACGAGGAATTACCTTCACAGTTAAAAGGGAAAAAGCCTGAAGAGAAAAAAATGGCTCTTGACAGTGCGGCTAAGAAGAGGGCTTTTTTCTCAAGCCAGATCAACCGGCTCAACATACTCCGAGAGGAATTCATAAGGAATAACAGGCCTGTAACTTCTGAACGCAGTCTGGGCATGGCTTTGGTGGATGCGATACACAGGCAGGCGATGGTGAAGGGGTATGTTTTTGAGTGATATTCTCAAAAAGCAAAATGAAATCCGGTGTGCAGCATCAGGAATGTTGAACCTATGTAAGATTTTACGCCATGATAAACCAGGTATTCCCTGCCATCGTAATACTTATGGTTGATCGAATTAGCGCCAATAAAAGGTATACGGCATTTTATTCCGTAATCCCATATAACCCTGTTAGACTTAAAAATAGTTTTTTTTCTTCCAAACCCAATGCTTAAGGAGAAAACAAGACTGGAAGGCTTGCCAGGACCATTGGATACAGTATTTGGTCCATATGGAATATAGCTATTCTTATTATAAGTAAAATTGTCGCTTGCATATGTTATGGAGGCCGCGTGAACACCCCAGGAATGATATGCACCCACAGGACCAAAACCCAACCAATTTGAAGTCCTGTAAGCCGCGAAAACAAGAGCACTGACTTGGCCCCTGCCTGTGCTTATTGCGTCATAATTATACGCTTCAGAATATTTTAACCGCCTGTCATTTCTTCCTTCATTGTTATCCTTAATTTCGATGTGAAAAAACTGGAATTCACAGGTAAATGAATTGTGGCGTGAGAACACACGTGTATATTGAATGGCAGGTATAAATAACCTCTTTACTGTGAAACGGCTTAACCTGAAAACACCTGCGTCGAAAGATATGCCAATGGTATTTTTCCTGCCAATTATTCCCGGGAATTTTTGGGCGAGTGCATTTTCCAACTGCAGGATCAATATAATAACCAGTACTTTTTTCAAATTAGTTTCTCTTTCTATCTCGTCCCACTTTAGGCGTTTCCCATCAGGACAAAAATAGGGAAAATTCCCAAAATCCTTATGTAATCACGGTTTATGATACACTTATATACAAATTCAACAAATCAGCGTACTTTTGCGGCGTGAATTTTAACCGGAAACAATTAAGCAACGAGGAACTGCTTAATATCTATAAAAACCTGCTTTACCCACGCATCATTGAGGAAAAGATGCTGATACTGCTGCGCCAGGGCAGGATTGGCAAATGGTTCAGCGGCATCGGACAAGAGGCCATTTCAGTCGGGTGTACCATGGCATTGCACAGGGATGAATACATTCTTCCCCTGCACAGGAACCTCGGGGTTTTCACGACCCGGAAAATGCCTTTCAAAAAACTGTTCGCACAATGGCAGGGTAAAAAAAGCGGTTTCACCAAGGGGCGCGACCGCAGTTTTCACTTCGGCACCAATGAATACCATATCGTCGGCATGATATCGCACCTCGGGGCCATGCTGGGCGTAGCCAACGGCATATCACTCGCTCACCTCCTGAACAAGGAAGGAAAAATATCACTGGTTTTCAGCGGGGACGGCGGCACCAGCGAAGGCGATTTCCACGAAGCCATGAATGTGGCCGCGGTATGGAATCTGCCTGTGATTTTCCTGATAGAAAACAATGGGTATGGACTCAGTACACCCAGCAACGAACAATTCAAGTGCAAACAATTCATCGATAAAGGCATAGGCTACGGCATGGAAGCATACCAGGTGGATGGCAACAATATATTGGAGGTTTTTCACAAAATGACGGAACTTTCGGACAGTATGCGCAGGTCGCCAAGACCGATATTGCTTGAGGCCATGACATTCCGCATGAGGGGTCACGAAGAGGCCAGCGGCACCAAATATGTACCGCAGGAACTGTTCGATGAATGGGGCAAGAAAGACCCTATCAGTAATTATGAATCTTATCTTGTGCAAGAGGGCGTGTTGAATGAAGAACTGAAACAGGCTATCTATGATGAATTAAAATCGGGCATGGATGATGACCTCGCGGAAGTGTTTGCAGAACCCGAAGTGGTGGCAGATATTGAAGAGGAAATTGGGGATCTGTATGCTCAATATGCTCAGGAGATTATTCCCCCTGCTACAGATAAAGCCAGTGACAAAAGGCTCGTGGATGCCATATCGGACGGACTCAGGCAATCCATGGAAAGGCATGATAATACAGTGCTGATGGGTCAGGACGTGGCGGAATACGGCGGTGTGTTCAAGATATCAGATAATTTTTATAAGATGTTCGGCAAGGAACGTGTGCGCAATACGCCTATTACGGAATCCTCGATTTTAGGTGCCGGGTATGGGCTAGCCATTAAAGGTTATAAAGCGATCGTGGAAATGCAGTTCGCCGATTTTGTGACCTGCGGGTTTAACCAGATCGTCAACAACCTTGCAAAAAGTCATTACCGCTGGGCCCAGCCCGCGGATGTAGTTGTGCGTATGCCGACAGGTGCGGGTGTTGGAGCCGGACCGTTCCATAGCCAGAGTACGGAAGCCTGGTTTTTTCATGTACCCGGACTGAAAATTATCTACCCTTCCTCACCTTATGATGCAAAGGGTTTGTTATGCGCTGCCATTAACGATCCGAACCCTGTGATGTTCTTTGAACACAAGGCGCTGTACCGCAGTATAGAAGGTTCCGTTCCTGACGATTATTATACGATTGAAATCGGCAAGGCTAAAACGGTTAAAAGCGGTGATGAGCTCACAGTAATCACTTATGGATGGGGTGTGCATTGGGCTGTTGAAGCATGCGAAAAACTGGGTATTTCTGCTGAAATTGTTGACCTGAGAACCCTGTTGCCGTGGGATAAGGAGGCTGTTGAAGTCGCCGTCAAAAAAACAGGAAAAGTTTTGGTATTGCATGAAGATACATTGACCGGCGGCATTGGCGCTGAGATAGCGGCCTGGATCAGCGAACATTGTTTCACTTCATTGGATGCACCGGTGAAACGTATAGGCAGCCTGGATATTCCGGTACCTTTGGCGAAAGACCTGGAGGAACATTTTTTAGCGAAGAGCAGGCTGGAGGATGGACTCAAGCAACTAATTGAGTGGTAAGATCAAAGTACGAGGTACGAAGGAGGAGGACAATTTACAAGTTACAAGTTACAATTGGGGGAAGAACCAAAGGAAATGTACGATGTACGACATACGATGTACGATGTATTGGAACCAGGAGCATACTAAAAACCCTTTTAACACCAAGTCTGCCTTATGGGTTTAGTTTTTTGTTGTAATCCTCGGTTTGATTTTCGAAATAATTGTTAAGTTCTGAATAAAAGGTTTTGTCCCCGAGCAATATTTTATCAGAGTATTTTTTAAAGAACTTTAATTTATGCTCCGCCCAATTCTCAATTTTCTCTAAATTATTAGCATCTGAAAATACTGGTTCATCGATAATTTTAAGGAACCCTTCAACAAATTGACCCTCGTACTCAAAATTACTATCATTTATTTTGACAAAATAACCATATTCGAAGGAATATGAATTATTAAAAAACCTTAAAGACACTAAATCTGACTTATAAATAACCAATCCCTTTATTTCTTCAACTATTTTAAAGCCAAAAGAATCAAGAAGTTCTGAGAAATTGGTTTTTATGATATTATTAAAATTCATTCAGTTATAGAAAGATTATTCAATAATAAGAAAAAATCATTTATAACCAATAACCGCTCCCCACTATACCCTATCCCCTAAACCCTATACCCTCTTCCTACCCCCTAAATCCTAGCTCCTATATCCTAAATCCTTTCCCCAAAATAATATTGCAAATCCCGAATAAGTACGTATATTTGTCCTTATGAAAGTACTTAATTATTCCGATTTAAGGCAGAATCTTGCTGAAAACCTCAATATTGTGGCGGAAGATCACGAAGTATTGATCGTTTCGCGCAGCAATGAAAAAAATGTAGTTATCATTTCTCTTGATGAATACAATTCCATACAGGAAACCCTTTATCTATTGAGTTCTGAAAATAATGCAAAGCGCCTTAATAAAGCAATTGATGACATGAAGCAAGGAAAATTCATCAAGCGCAAACTCAAGGAATAAGTTCATGTACAATTCGGGACAAATAGAATTGGTATGGCATCCTCAACCTTGGGAAGATTATTTATACTGGCAACAATCCGACAAGCAAATCGTTTCAAAGATCAACCAGCTTATCAAAGAATGTCTTAGGGACCCATTTCACGGCACAGGGAAACCTGAACCATTAAGAGGCACCCTAAAAGGATGCTGGAGCCGGAGAATTGATCTCGAACACCGCCTGGTATATGCAGTCAGGGAAAACAAATTGCATATATTGCAATGCAAGTATCATTATTAATTCCTAATATTTCCTGGCCGTAAATCCCACCGGTATTTTCGCATCCTCGTACTGGTACATATCAATATAAATTACCTTTTCTTCTTCTTCCTCAAGACCAGACCACTTGATCCTGTATTTATCCAGCATTCCACCTCCCATATCCAACTTTTTGTTCTCAAAAGGGCAACAACTTCCAATCCGGCTAAAACTCAGCATCTGGCCTTTTGGACCCGCTAAACCCCTCAGGTATTTCCTTTCATTTTCAGGTCCGTTGCTAAAGCCGTTATAACCAACCCTGACAGGATTCCTTTCTGTATAACCATAGGTACTGTCATCAGAAATTCTTGTCATGACAAAATAACTCTTATCCTTTGATAATGTCGGCTTTTTACTGCCGGAACCTGCAGTGGTACTCTTTTTTGATGAGCAGGCAGAACCTATAAGGAAAAATGCCAAGACCATGATGCCGATTTGTTTCATAATTTATTTTAATGACTCCGACAATGATAAATAATAAACAGGACTCTTACAAGCTCAAGGAAAAATAAATTTTAAATCCTGAGATAATAATCCATTTATCCCAAAAGGGCCATGTCAAAAGCCTCCGGGCCACTTATCCGCATTTTATCCCGCTTGTTAAAAGCAATATTATTTCATTGTTAAAATTTACTTATCTTCGCAGGGTTATATGGCATATCGCTGGACCGCTTATCCTAAACTCAACGATCGAAAGGTTGAACAACTGGCTGGACTCATCAACGTTTCACCGACAATTGCCGCACTTTTACTTCAAAGAGGTGTTGAAACTTTCGAACAGGCTAAAAAATTTTTCCGGCCTCAATTAACTGACTTATATGACCCATTCCTGATGAAGGATATGGACAAGGCGGTTGAAAGGATTAAAAAAGCGCTGGACAGCAAGGAAAGGATATTGATCTATGGCGATTATGATGTGGACGGCACCACTTCCGTTGCTACGGTGTATTCCTTTTTTAACAAATTTACAGACAATATCGAATTCTATATTCCCGACCGTTACAAAGAAGGTTATGGTGTTTCCAAAATAGGTATCGATTACGCCAGGGACACAGGGGTTACATTGATCATCGCCCTCGATTGCGGCACCCGCTCGATTGAACTCATCAAATATGCGAAGGACAATGGCCTCGACTTTATTGTATGTGACCACCATTTACCCGGCGATGAATTACCGCTGGCTACCGCCCTGCTGAACCCCAAGAGAAGGGATTGCGAATATCCATACAAGGAACTATCAGGCTGTGGCATTGGGTTTAAACTCATACAGGCTTATGCGCAGGTGAACGATATTCCATTTGAAGAGGTGTGCAAATACCTTGACCTGGTGGCGGTAAGCACCTGCAGTGATATAGTCGAGATCATGGATGAGAACAGGATACTGGTCTACTACGGCCTGAAAAAGCTGAATGAAGATCCGTGCATAGGCTTGCAGGCATTGTTGCAAAGTTACCAGATAAAACAGGAATATGAAGTGTCGGATATAGTCTTCGGCATTGGTCCGAAGATCAATGCGGCAGGTCGTATCGCCGACGCAAAATCTTCCGTGAAATTATTGATAGAGGAAGATTTCCATCAAGCCATATTTCTTGCAAAGACCCTGATCGAGAACAATACCGAGCGCAAGGATATCGATAATGATATCACCAAGGAGGCGCTGGATATTCTCGAAACAAGTGATACTCTAAAATACAAAAAAAGCACAGTCCTTTACAGTGAAAAATGGCACAAGGGAGTCATCGGAATTGTGGCTTCGCGATTGATAGAAACCTATTACAAACCCACCATTATTTTCAGCGAGGTCAATGGTATGCTGACCGGTTCCGCAAGAAGTGTAAAAGACTTTGACGTGCATGATGCCATTGGAGCCTGCGGTGACCTGGTGGTGCAATACGGCGGCCATAAATATGCGGCTGGTCTTACGATTAAAAAAGAATCTTTCGAGGCCTTCACAAGGAAGTTTGAAGAAGTAGTGGAACTCAACTCTACAGCCGAACTTCTGACACCTGAAATCGCTTACGATATGGAAATTGATTTCAGGGAGATCACTTCCAAGTTCTTTACCCTCATCGACCAGTTCAAGCCCCATGGTCCCGGCAATATGACGCCGATTTTCCGCACCAATAACCTTGTGGATGCAGGCAGCAGGATTGTAAAGGAAAAGCATTTAAAACTTATTGCGACGCAAAAAGGCACGAAATTTGACGGTATTGGGTTTAACATGAGTGATGTTTTCCCCATTATCAGTAAAAATACCGGCTTTGATATTTGTTATTCAATCGAAATGAATGAATTCAAGGGCATAAGGAATTTACAGTTGAAGGTCAGGGACATCCGTGAATCGGTATGAAGTTAAGATCAGAAAATCTCGTCAAGCAGTACAAGCAGAAAAGGGTTGTAAACGATGTTTCAATTTATGTGGAACAAGGTGAGATCGTAGGACTTCTCGGACCCAATGGTGCAGGCAAGACCACTTCATTTTACATGACTGTCGGACTGGTGAAACCCGATGAGGGACATATCTACCTTGACGATGAGGAGATCACGGATCTGCCGATGTACAAAAGGGCAAAGAAAGGCATAGGTTACCTTCCGCAGGAAGCATCGGTATACCGCGACCTGACCGTAGAAGACAATATGAAGGCAGTGCTTGAACTGACTAAACTCAGCAAGGCTGAACAACATGATAAACTTGAAAGTCTGCTCGATGAATTCCACCTTCAAAAGGTCAGGAAAAACTTCGGCAAAGTACTAAGCGGTGGTGAAAGACGTCGTACGGAAATAGCACGCGCACTGGCCACCGACCCTAAATTCATATTGCTGGATGAACCGTTTGCAGGCGTTGACCCTATTGCAGTGGAAGACATCCAAAACATTGTATACAAACTTAAAAGCAAGAACATAGGTATATTGATCACGGACCATAATGTTCAGGAGACCTTGAGTATAACAGACCGTGCCTATTTATTGTTTGAAGGCAAATTGCTCAAGCAGGGAACTGCGGAAGAACTCGCCGCGGATGAAATGGTGAGGAAGGTGTATTTAGGCAAAAACTTTATATTAAGAAGGGCGTTGACCCCTCAGAGACCAGAAGCGTGAAATACTTGATTTTTGGATTAGGAAACATCGGCGCTGAATACACGCATACACGTCATAACATTGGATTTGATGTGATAGACACATTGGCGAATGAGATCGGGAGCCAGTTCAGTTTGCAGAAACTTGGCATCATAGCCGAAGGAAAAATAAAAAACAAGCAGCTTATATTGATCAAACCTACTACCTTCATGAACCTGAGCGGTAAGACAGTACAATATTACATGCAATTGCATAAAACACCCCCGGAAAACGTACTCGTGGTGACAGACGACCTGGCATTGGATGTGGGTGTGCTGCGCATACGCATGAAGGGAAGTAGTGGAGGACATAACGGGCTCAGGAACATTGAGGAAACGCTTCAAAGCCAGCAATATCCCAGGATGCGTTTCGGTATCGGAAATGGGTTTGACAAGAAAAGGCAGATCGATTTTGTCTTGGGCAAATGGAGCCTTGCAGAGCAAAAAACTGTTGCCGAAAAGATAGACAAGGCCGCAGAGGCCATTAAATGTTTTATATTGGAAGGAGCCGGACCGGCCATGACCAAATACAATGGATAAGATAAACTATACATACCAGCTGGACTTTTCAGTCCGTGATTATGAACTGGACCTCCAGGGAATAGTCAACAATGCAGTTTACCAGAATTACCTTGAACACACCAGGCACGAGTTCCTGAAAAGCAAGGGTTTGGATTTTAACCAGTTGCATATCGATGGATACGATGCGGTGGTTGTAAGGTCAGAAGTTGATTACAAAAAGCCCTTGGGAAGCGGTGATGTGTTTATCGTGAAGATAGGCGTGGAACGCGAGGGAAGATTAAAACTGGTGTTTCACCAGCAAATTGTGCGCACAAGCGACCAGGTCATCATATTGAATGCCCGTATCATTGCCGCCTGCATTCACAATAACAGGCCGATAGAACCCTTGCTGATACTTGAAAAAATGGGATTATTATCCTAAAAAACAGGGGATTCAAAACCTGCCTTTTGAAATAAATTTACGGGTATGGTTTTTATTAAATCAAACCAGCAATCCGACAAGGTTTCCATTATTTTCTATAATCCCGCAAAACCGTTCAAAATATTTTCATAAGCGGATATATTTTTGCGAAATATCACTTATTTTTGCAATCATTTTTATACAACCAGCTCATAATGTTGCTAAATATCGCAAATAACAGCCTCTACGGTTATATCCCCATCTTCTTTATGTTCATTGCCTCCATGGGGTTTATTGTTGTCACCATGCTTGCAACCCATAAGCTTGGGCCCAAGAAGAATTCAGCCATAAAAGGAGATTCCTTTGAGTGCGGTATTGAAGCGCAGGGTAATGCCAGGACACCATTTTCAATTAAATATTTTCTCGTAGCCATACTATTTGTCCTTTTTGACGTGGAGGTTATTTTCATGTATCCATGGGCTGTCAACTTTAAAGCACTTGGGGTTGCAGGCCTTGTCGAAATGTTCATGTTCATGGGATTTTTAGTATTGGGCTTATTGTATATCATTAAAAAAGGCGCATTAAAATGGGAATAAATATTCAACTATTTAATATTTATTTTGCCTGAATATTTTCATCAATATCCACAAAATAAAAAAATACACAAATGGACATCGATATAAAACCAGAAAATAAACCGGAAGGCCTTGAAGGTGCAGGATATTTTGCAACTTCACTCGACAAGGTTGTTGGTTTGGCACGGGCAAATTCACTTTGGCCATTGCCGTTTGCCACTTCATGTTGCGGCATAGAATTCATGGCTACCATGGCCTCACATTATGACCTCGCAAGATTTGGCTCTGAAAGATTGAGTTTCTCGCCCCGTCAGGCTGACCTGCTGATGGTGATGGGTACCATTTCCAAAAAGATGGGGCCAATTCTACGCCAGGTATACGAACAAATGGCAGAACCAAAATGGGTATTGAGCATGGGAGCCTGTGCCAGCAGTGGTGGCATATTTGACACCTATAGTGTTTTGCAAGGCATCGACAGGATCATTCCCGTAGATGTTTATATTCCGGGTTGCCCGCCACGTCCGGAACAGGTATTGGATGGCATCCTGAGGATACAGGAACTGGCAAGATCAGAAAGTATCCGCAGAAGGGATTCACCTGAATACAAGCTCAAACTTGCAGAATACGGCATCGAGTAATCATCACCCATAAAAAGTTCATAAAGCGAGACACAAAATAATGATAGCCCTATTCAATCAGCTTACAGAAAAACTAAAGGCAAAATTCAATGATGGTTTATTAAGTGCGGAATTACATTATGATTTTCCGGTTTTTACCGTGGAGAAAAAAATCATTATCGATGTACTGACTTTCCTGAAAACCGAACCTGACCTGGGTTTCAATTTCCTTACCACGCTTTGCGGACTGCACATGCCTGACAATAAAGGAGCAGAACTGGGCATCATGTACCAACTCCAGAACATGGAAAAAAACCAGCGGATACGGGTCAAGATCTTCATGCCCGATGGTGATATAAAGGTCCCGAGTGCAACCGTTCTATGGCCCGCAGCCAACTGGATGGAAAGACAGGAATATGATTTCTTCGGATTTGACTTTACAGGACATCCTGACCTGAAGCGCATACTCAACATGGATGAAATGAATTATTT
>JANWHK010000135.1 GCA_025450395.1 Bacteroidia bacterium | reverse complement strand
TATGAGCACACCTTCTTATCGTAAGTTGCGGGGTTATGCTTTTGACCCTTCCTTTTCTTCCACTATTGGTCGAAGGCAAAGCAATGAGGTGATCTACAAGATTCGCTGGGAGGAAACAAGGCCCGGTCCCTGTGGCGAATATATTGAGGTAATTGACTATGATCCGACGAAGGAGTGCTTTTATGAACCCATCGACCTGGAAAGTAATTATGTGTTGGCAGATTATGGGCTGGATCCTTCTGAAGGCGATCCGAGATTTCACCAGCAACAAGTTTATTCCGTGATCATGACAGTTATAGATCAATTTGAAAAAGCCTTGGGCAGGAAAATTATATGGTCGCGGACTGTGGAAGAAGGACCTGAAGGCTATCATCATGAATTTGTCGAGAAGCTTCGCGTATATCCCCATGCCATGCGTCAGCAAAATGCATTTTATTCACCTGAAAAGGTGGCACTTCTTTTTGGATATTTCCAGGCATCAGAGAACTGGTCAGGCAACAATGTGCCAGGTGCAGCAATATTTACCTGCCTTTCACCTGATATTGTCGCACATGAGGTGACACATGCCATCCTTGACAGTATGCATCCCTACCTCAGAAAAGCGACTAATCTGGACATGCTGGCTTTTCATGAAGGCTTTTCTGATATCATTGCCCTACTGCAGCGTTTTACTTTCACTTCGGTTGTTGAAGAGCAGATACGCAATTCCAAGGGGGATTTTTTGTCACCCCAGAATTTACTAGGTGACCTGGCCATACAATTCGGGCAGGCGGTTTCGGGTAATCGACGGGCTTTAAGAAGTTTCCTTGTCGAGACGGATAAGGACGGAAATACGGTCATGGTTCAACCGGATCCCGGCAAGTATCATACACTGGAAGATCCGCACAGCAGGGGCGGCATATTGGTCGCTGCGGTATTTGATGCCTTTACCAGGTTATATCGTTATAAGGTGGCAGATCTTATCAGGCTGGCATCCAATGGGTCGGGCGTACTTGCACAGGGAGAAATACATCCTGACCTGGTGAGTCGCTTGTCGCAGGAGGCTTGTGAGATTGCTGATAAATTAATGCTCATATGTATCAGGGCGCTTGACTATTGCCCGCCTGTTGACCTCACTTTTGGCGATTACCTGAGGGCACTTATAACGGCTGATGTAGAGCATAATACCGAAGATGAAGATGGGTTACGGTTTGCCCTTTTGGAATCTTTCAGGAGTTGGGGTATCATACCTAAGGGTATCAATACCTATTCTGTCGAATCATTGAAGTGGAAACCACTTGAAGAATACTTTGATGATAAGGAACAGGTGATGGGTTTAAAATCTGCCATTCAGTTTGTTTTTAATGCGGATGTAAAAAGTGAGTATAATGTTACTGGTAAAACGAATAGCAGTATCGATTTTGTCATTAGAAGCATGGAGAAAATACTCAGGGAAAATAACAGGGAAACTATTTATAGTGAATCACAAAAACTATCAGCAGAAGTGCACAAGATATTCGACCGGAAATTTGATTATTTCAAGGAAAATATGGAACAGCTTCTTGGAATGTGTTTTCAGCAGATAAATTATTCCTTTTATGATGATAGTTTTAACCAGGATGCGCATTTCATTGCACCGGAAAGGGTGGTGTTCCAGGTCTATAAATGCAGGCCTGTCATCAGGCATAATCAGGTGGATGGGAATGCATCGAAACTCTTGATCATAACATTTTTACAGAAGGTTTATGTCGGGTTAAAAGATACATCATACCAGGGTTATCTGCCGGAAGATACATATGAAATGAGGGGTGGGGCTACACTTATCATTGACCTGGCCACATACGAAATAAAATATGCCATCATCAAGAACATTGCAAGTTCAGAGCGCCTGAAAGACCAGCTTGACTTTGCAATGCAAAATTTATATGATGCCGAGAATGCCGCCCTGCTTATGCAAGGGGATGAACCGTTTGCCGCGTTACACTCACATTAAAAACCACACACTTAAATGCCAGCATCAGTCACTGTAAGAATGTATAATCAACTCAACCTGGGGGATTGTTTCCTTTTGACATTTCAGGATGGGACCAAGAAATCCTTTATGTTAATTGATTTTGGCTCCTATGTTTCAGGCAATGATGACAGGGAAATTGAAATTGCAGAAAGTATACGAGATACGGTAGGGAAGAATCCCTTAACGATTGTGCTGACCCACCAGCACAAGGATCACCTTACAGGTTTTATTACAGCCAAGTCTGTTATAGATGACCTGAATATCAGGGAGGTATGGTTTTCATACCTGGATGACCCAAAGGGTCCTGAAGCCATCAAGATGCGGGATGCAACTGAAAAATTCTGGAAGAAGAATAAGGAAAACAAGAAAAAGGCAAAGGAGAAATTCAAGGGTGTTCCGGCCGTTGAAAAAATGCTGGAGGCAAAAGAGGGCTTTGATCTTTTTGCAGAAGACCAGATTGGGGGAGAGGCTATTAGTAATCTACTGGAATGGGGCAAAAATAATTGCGAGTTCCTTGTTCCCGGCAGGAATTTCAATCTGCCAGGATTGCCGGCAGATTCGGTAAAAGTCTATGTTTTGGGACCTCCAACAGATCCTGTACTACTTAAAAAACTGAATCCCAGCAAGGGGGATGCTGTACATAGTATAAATTCCATGATGCAATTAAGCAACCTGGATATGTCTTCAAAGCTTGTTGGTGATGCCCTGGATGCAATAAACCCAAATGTAAAGTTGGCAACACCGGAGGCTAATTTCCCGTTCAATAAAAAATTTACATTTCCATTAAGTGCACCAGACAGGACCTTCCTGCTGGAAAAGAATTATACAGATACAAGGTTTCAATGGCGTCGTATCGACCACAACTGGCTGAGCGAAATGGGAAGAGTGTCGCTGCATATGGATGGTCTGACCAACAACAGCAGTCTTGTGCTTGCATTTGAATTGGTGAAGTCAAAAAAGGTCCTGTTATTTGTGGGCGATGCGCAGATTGGTAACTGGAAAAGCTGGTTTGACGTTCCTTTCGAAAAGTCGGATGTAAAAACAGAGGATCTTTTGAAGCGGACGGTTTTATATAAGGCAGGCCATCACAGCAGTCATAATGCTACCCTACTGGAAGGGCTTGACCTGATGGATGAAAAGGAGCTGGTCATCATGATTCCGGTTAACCAAATAGTGAGTGATAAAATGCGGTTTGCGATGCTGAAACCAGGAATGCTGGCAGGCTATAACCGCAAAAGTAAGGGGCGGGTACTACGCTCGGATACAGTTTTTCATGATCCCGGGAAAGGCAATAAATTCAAGTTTAAATTTGCCGGAAAGGATGCAGATTTTAAACCTAAAATAAAGCAGGTCAAGGATACGGCGAAGACTTCGCATCTTTTTATTGAGTATGTGGTAAAATAAGGTTGAAATTCAATCGCGTAAAAACAGAGGTCAATTTCCCGGAGGTGACACAAATAAAAATTAAGGCTTCACGAGGTCAAATGAAGGTTTTTAAGGATTGTAGAGTCATAAAAAAAAGGGATCTTCATAATGAAAATCCCTTTTTTAAATTAATTTTCAGCTTTATTCTTTGATGAATTTAACTGTTTTTGTGGTCTGGTCAGCAAATATTACCTGGATAAAGTACATGCCTGATGGAATGCCCTCCACATCCATTTTAACAACGCCTGCTGCAATATTGTGCTCTTCACTGTGAACAATTTTGCCAGTTATATCCATGATACAAATCATCACACCGCTTTCCTCAAGGTCTTTGGAAGAAGAAATAAGCTCTACATTAAGACCTGTTTTAGCAGGATTAGGATAAACTTGTAATTGCGTATTTTCTGTCATTGATAGCGTTTTGGAATTCGCAATGTAAGTATATTCAGAGATAGCTGGTATCCTAAAATCAGATTGTCCATTGATCAAGCCTAGTGCATAATATGCCTGGTTGTAATTCTCGTTTTCCTTTGTAATAATCTGAATGAGCTCATTAATTACAGATTGGAGGGCATTAGGGTCAATCAGTTTGCCTAATATCTTCAATCTTACAATTTCAATATACTTTCTTTCATCCTGGATCGAATCCCCGGTAGTTACCTTGTCCATAAATTGTAAGGCTGTGACATAATCACCTCCTGCCTGTGCATATTGAGACATGCATAAAAAATAGGTATTCGGGCTTATTGTCTTTTTGTCATAGCTGGATTTTAGCGCTTCCAGATAGGCTGGTTTTTTATCAAATCCATAAGCATTTGCCCCGGCAAATCCAAAGAACCGGTCGTTCATAAATTCAGAACCATCATTTCCAGACTGAATAACTAACTCATTTCCTCCCTGATCTTCCGCATTTGGGTTTAATACGTGAGCACCATTTGCATCGCACTTGAATGATGCATCAGTAAGACCGGCAGTTGATGAACTAGGACCTGAAGTTTGCTGTCCGCATGAAGCTACAGAGTGTCTATGTGGCGTAAAAATCGTAACATTACTATTTGCAGCTGTTGTCATAAAGAAGTTGCTGTATGCTAAAACAACTGTCCCGGGAGTTAATTTGTTTATATCCAAAGCGGGCGGCGCAGCACTGTTCTTGGCAAATGTGTTCATTGCAGGGACACTCGGGGTACCAATATTTCCCAGCACAGTATTGCCAATTAAAATTCCATTGGTAAGATAATTATACAAAAAGTTATTTCTTACTGATGGAAGATATGTTGTACCCAGCGAGCCAACAGGGGTACCAAGTACTTGTATAGCTGTTTCAGTATTGAATATACAGTTGCTATGAATGGTTGCAGGTGAACTATTATTCTGGTCGCATTGACTGAGAAAGATGCCAACTGAATTTGTTGTTGAATTGGAGTATTGTAAATCAATTGTATTGCAATTAATCATTTCCCCATATGACATGTTATCAACATAAATGCCTGCAAAATAGGATCCTTTAATATCATTGAGGGAAATCTCGGGGGTATAACAATAGTTAATACGTATAGCTATATCAAAGCCCCGGATTTCATTCCGTTGAACTACTGCATTATTACAGCTTTCAATATAAATGGCATTATATTGACTGGCAGATGACGAAAGTCTGCGGTTGTTTACTATTTTGTTATTCGTTACCAGGGAATTGATATTTGTGGACGAGCGTCCTATAATGGCTATTTGCGCAGGATAGGTAATAGTATTATTCACAGTTCGGTTAAAGGTAATTTCGTTATCATCAATCTTATTAATAAAATTTGGTTGTGTAGCGCTAGTTCCGGACTGAAAAATAGCACAGGTATTATTTACAAATTCATTCTTTTGAATTACTCCTGCACTAGTGGTGAAATTAATGCCATCAAATCTCCAAGCTTTAAATGTGGAATTTAAAGGATCATCCGCTACAAAATGGTTGTTGGTAATAGGAGACCAAAGAACCGCATTCACTGCACGAATGCCATAAAACCTGAGTTCAGTAGCCCCCGGAATAGGAGTACATAATGGCGTTAAGTAGTTCGCAGACGCGGACGGAGTGTTAACTTCGAAATAATTACCACTGATAGAGCCGTTAAGACTGGCACCAATTAAGTTTACCCCTACATAATTATTTAAGAATGTATTATTAAGGATCTGCTCAATATTGGTTGCATTATTACTTACCTCTATAGCCGTCATGGCATTTTTGAAAACACAATCTATAATGCGGTGTGTGGTGCCACCTGCAAATACAAGACCTTTCCACTTAATAGCATCATCACAAGGGCGGAAAACTGAGTTGTTAGCTCTCAACCTGGCATTAAGGCCGGTAAATACAATCCTGGCACATTCTCCGAAAACGACATCACAGCCTGTAATATCAAGCGTTACATTTTGAACAGTCAATGTCCCGTTAATAAAGTATTTTGCGCCCTGTTGCTGGCTACCCCATACAGTATTTTCAGTAATAACCGCATTGTGAGGATAGCCAAAATATTCAACAGTCGCTGCGCATGGCGGTCCGCATTCGATTGCATCATCCAGATCAGGCTCATCACTTTCCAAGGTAAGCTCAGGTTCTGTAAATCCACTACGACTGGTGTCATCTATGTGCTCAAAACCCCAATTTAGATTATTTGCTCCCATTTCAATTTCTATAGCACATTCCAGAGTAGTATTTTGAGTAAACCTGCCAATGATCAAATCTCGGTTTATGGGGCTTGGGCTTGTGCCAAATTCCCTGGATCCGCTAAAAACATATCCGTCCCTATGAGGCACAATTCTCTTGGCAAAATTAGACTGAAGTGTTTCCATTCTATTGAATATATATGTGTAATTTACATTCAATGTTACCAGGTCAACGTTCATTATACAGAATTCTGCAAAAGCCGGACCTTGTGTTTCATTCACATCCCTTACAATGCATAATATGACAAGTTCATTCCCATTAACAGCTATATTTGCAACCCTGAAATCGTGAAAGTCATTAAGTTTATTATTATCGGGTGGGGATCCAACTGAACCGGGATGCCTGTAACCTCTAACCTGGCTGAGTCCCACTGACCTGTTAGCCTGAATATCAGCCCTGCCTATAATGATATCATGGGGATCTCCTGTGACACCTGGAATGTAATCTCCAACCAGAATTAACTCATCTCCCCACATTTCAGATTGATAAAAGTTCACATTTTCAAAAACAGCATTAGTATTTGGATCCTGAATTGGAAGTACAGAACGTACCCTTGTTGTCATCGTATTATCATATATTGTGATCAAAGGTCTATGTTCACCTTGCCTGACATATCCCGAAACTAACAGATCAGAATTAGGTAGAACAAGTAAATTGCCAGCCTGCGTTGGCCACTCCGTATTTGGCAATTCTTTTGCAAAATGGTGATCTTCAATATTTGTCGCAAAACTGATACGATCCAATTCATACATCCATGTTTCCCAGGTGACACCACTTATAGCACCGGTTGGCTGAAGACCTACCAGATTACCTGCTATAACAATAACCGGGGTAGAAATCGAGTTAATCTCGCGGGTTGTTAATCGCATTCTAACCGGATGGACCTGGTGATCAACTATATTTAGACCTGGTGTTGGGTTTGCCGGAACGAATTCCCTGCCATTAACATAATTAAATGTGGTGGGTATTAATAAATCGGTTTCAATCCTGAAAATAATTCCATGTTGTCTTTCAGTAGATCCACTAACATGTAAGTCTCCCCTTCTGGAGCCAAGGATCAGGACTCTTCCATCACCTTCTACTATGATGTCGACCGGTCTCTCATCAAAATCTGTTTCACCGTATTCCATGCTTCGCACGATTGCAGAGGTTGTCAGGTTATATTCCAGTACCAGAATATTTATATCTCCCCCTGAGGTTTCTGTTTCTGAAGCCACAAGAACGTTTCCATTGGGTCTGACGGCAATAACAGGAGAAGTTTCATTATTCGTTGTAGCTGCATTTATAATCCGGTCAATCCTTTCCTGGGCTTCAACCTTCAATGAAAAAGCAAGCAGGATGATCAAAGTTGAATAAATAATTATTTTTTTCATGATTTTCTTGTTTTAGGGTGTAAGTTTAGTTAATTCACAATTTGTCAAAAACGGGTCATTGGGTCGATCTGCTACATGACAGGTCCCTTGAAGAAATAAAAGTGTTACTCTTTTCATATTTTTAATTTTCCTACTCGTATGGCTTTTCGGTTTTCGCCTCCCTAAAACCGTTTTAGGGTAAACAAATATGATATGAATAGTAAGGCAGATTTTACAGAAGTAACAGAATGCATGAATTTTGTAATAATCTGTCATGAAATTGTAACAATTAAAATAAAAAAAGGGGCTGAATGCCCCTTTTTTAACAATATTCACTTCTCAATTTTTAATCAACTTAACAAATTGCACGTATCCGTTTGCTTCAATCTTGAGCGTGTAGACACCGGTAGCCAGTTCCGTGAGATCGAGGTTATACAAAAATTTATCACATACGACAATAGTTGAAATTACAGCTTGTCCTAAAATATCATATAATTCAATATTGTATTGCACAAGTGGCGTTATACCAGAGTATCTGAGATGGAAAATATCAGAAGAAGGATTTGGAGAAACAATAAATGTGTAACTTTTCATTTGTTCATTATTGTTTCCTGGACCAGGAGGGGGGAAGGGGGGCAATCCATGTTGATAGGATTGACACAATCTCTTTTTACATCCATTGGGCAGGGTAATTGTAACACAGAAAGTATAATATCCCCCATTCAATATAATACCACCCCATTGCCCGGAATGTGTGCCGCCATTGGGAAGTTCCCACTCATAAGTGGTGCCTGAAGGAAGGTTGTTACTGATTACTCCGTATTCTATTACTAGTCCATCTCCCAGAAGAGAAATTTCATAATTATAATTGCTCCAGTCACAATCAATTGTTATTGATTTGCAAAACGTTTTTATGCACCCATTGCCAAAAATAACCTTCGTGCAAATGGTATGCGTTCCAATCGACCAGGTTATTCCATAGAGATGATCTCGGAATATGCCATCATTATCTATTTCCCAAGAAATATTTATAATTTCGAAATTGGATGTAACATTGCCATTAACATTATTTCCGACAACTTCAAGATCCACATCTGCGGTGGTAGTTTGGCATGGGTCAATATTGCAACATATTTTAAGCAAGTCCTTAGGAGTAAAAGTGTTTTCATAGTTCTCGCTATTTACATTTAAGTTAGAAGAAGAGATATTATCAAATGTAGGTGTCTTTTCGAGAGTGATAAAACTGGCAGGGAGCTCTTCATAACAGATTGCCTTGCCATTCAAATCTGCTTTGATAAGGGAAAAATCGCTGCTACTATTGGCTAAAATCTGGATACCCTCAGTGATGGTAGTATGAAATAATCCTTTTGAAGTGATTTCGCAATTATGGTCATTTGTTAGATTGCGGATATTAGTATATTTAATTAAATTTCCTGAAATGTTCGATGAGGAATTAAATTTAAACGAGAAGTATTTTAGATAGGTCGAAATTGGGTCATTTTCCATGCCTAATACGTAAAATAGTTCATTTGTTTTGTTTTGAATGATATTTATCCCAAAAGTTTTATTTGCCAGGTTAATATACTTGCATTGGAAAGCTCCAAGAGCTGGTGCGTCAAAGCATACAAGCAAGTTATCCGATGAACTTTTCCCAACATAAATGATCCCGTCAGGGAGTCCATTTTTTTGTATCTGTACTAGAGAAAATAACTCTTCGTCAATCTGTTTAATAGGAGTGGAAATTATTCCACTTAGATTCAGCTTTATAAACATCGATTTCTGGAATACGCCGTTCATATCTAATGACCTTCCAAGCAACATATACCCATTTGGCGATGTAGTACCATTGTTTAAAAATGTTTGAATAATATCAAGAGAATGTTCATTTAGCAACCCAGGGATATGTTTTTTCCAAACCATGTTGCCATTCAAATCGGTTTTAACTATTATGATGTCAATGTCAGAATTATTGGGATAAGAGATTTGACCTGCAATCAAATATCCATCAGGGGTATTGGTGACATCCTTCGTCTGAATGATAGCGGAGGCTTGGATGGTCCCTTCACTCACGCTGTACAAACTTTTGATCCATGAGATTGAGCCGTCGCTTCCTAACTTGTATAATAGTATATAGGAAGCTACCACGTTTGTGATGAGTGCTAGACTTTGATCTGTTTCGTCTAGCACCATATCAATTGGATATTCCGAAGGAAGATTTCTTTTTGCACGACCATAATTATAATTAAAAACTTTATTACCACTTGCCGTTGTTTTAGTAATATTAAATGATCCAAAAAGTGAATAGGTGTTTTCATCTACATCCATAACCATTGTTAATGGGTTTGAAACTCCCGTTCCTGAATACACATATTGATTAATTGTAGAAGGCAGGATATTTGGAGGCAAACAACAAATATCACCTGTTACCTGTACATTGAAGCTTGTTGAACACGTCCCCAATATGACGGTAACAGATAGTGTATAATTGCCAGTTCCCCCCAAGACAATGTTTTTTCTTGTAGTCTTTCCGTCACTCCATAAATATGAATCAAATCCTTGACCAGCATCAAACTCAAATTCTTCACCACAATTAAGGACTTTGCTATTAGGCAAAGATGAAATTGGGTTGAATTGATCATCAACGTCAAATTCTTTTATACATTCACAAGCACCTATTTTTAATGTGCATTTGACTTTATATATCTGGTCGTGATTAGTGCCGGAGAAATTGATTTTTACCTCATTGCCTGTTTGTGATATGATGCTGGGAGGCCCGGAACCAGGCTCTATAGACCATTCAAGTATTGCTCCACTAGTGATTGGACCTGTTAAACTATAGGTGAGATCACTTCCAGAACACAATGTTTTATCGGGTCCTGCAATATGAAATAAACTGCAGTCTAGATCATCGTTATTCACGTTAAAAGATTTGGATGCAGTACAACCGTTTAAGGAAGTCGTACATTGAATAATATAGGATGATCCTTTAGGCATATTCGTAAAATCAAAGATTATATTATTGGTTCCCTGCCCACTGGTAATGGGTACAGTAGGGCTAATTGACCAATTGTAGGTGATATTCCCGACAGGCTTTTGATACCAGTTGATTCCAAAGCTTTCATTTTTCCCGCAAATGATTGGAGAAGGACCCGATATGTCAAACTCCATTTGAACTTCCTGTATTGTAAAAGTTATATAACGATAACAGGATCCAATTTGTAACTTGAGTTGATACCGGCCCGGACTGAGGTTCCCAAGGTTGTCCTGTGTTACGACTGTGCTGTTATTGTTTTGATCCAATAAATAAATAGACGTATAGGAACTTCTATTGCTAAGAATAATTTGCTGAGTCTGTCCCTGGCAAACATAATAGTTGTCGTTAATTCCCAAACTGGCTTGATGAAATTTTTGGAAACGTAGAAGGGAGTTTTCGCTCAGACCTCTTATCATTGGGTGATTTACAAACTGGTTATCAATATTAAGACTGGATGCCGGGTTGTTAGGGGAACCAATTCTGGCCAGGTACCCAGATTGCGAACTGTTGCTTATTGAATAAGAATAGTATATCCTGTTATCAGGACCAAGTTCTATATCATTAATATGCAGGGTTCCTCCACTGGGATTATAACTAATTCCTGAAAGTTGGGCTTGTACTCCTGTATTCAGGTTAATCTGCGTTATTCCACCATTCATTTCTGTGGTGTAGAAATAATTCCCGTCAGGTGAGAATTCACAACCTGAAAGTAAATTTCCGGTACTTGTATTGGTATATGTAGGGTTATATGTATTTAACAAAGAAAGGGTTCCATTTGATCCATTAAAGTTGAAAATTTGAACCCTGACCAAAGCAATCGCAGAATTGTCCTGATATTGATATCCTATTTTTGATCCGTCACTTGATACTGTTAAATTGTCAAAATATGAAGTTAATATTCCAGAAAATGGAGTGGTTACAGGAGTAGTGCTTACATTCGAATTTATTAAATAGGTTCTAAAAGTATGACTGCTAAAACTATGACTAATGAGCCAAAAATCCTTGCCATTGCAATGTGGAGCTATACCAATAAAACAACTTACATCATTGCTGATCAGTATATTTGCATTTGTGCTGTTTATTTCTCCAAGTCCATTATCACCATTCATGTCAATTATTGTGTAATAAAGATTGTTCCTTACTACACCCGTTGTTCCACTACTTGGATCCCTGTTCAAATGAAACAAATAATATCTGTCTTCACATCCCGGGACAGGAATTACCAATCTGCTTTCGTTGAGGCTTATGTTGGTCTGCATTTTGTTCATTAAGTTCCAAGGATTTTTTTTCATTGGTATTCTATGTCTGTTGTAAACCATGAAATTGTCGATGGTGAAATTAATGCTACCATTACTATTGCTGTAGGTTATAGAAGGTTGAGAAATATTTACAGAGTGATTCTCGCTAAAAACATTGTTTTCAGTAAACATATATTTCTTTTGATTCTGAGTGTTATAACCGACAACCCAATTTTTCTCATTTGAAAAATAATTATTTATATAATTGGTTTGATTGATTACAGTTATATATTTGGTTTTGGAAACAGGTTGGCCGGTGCCGATCGTTAAGGATATGTCATATGTTCCAATAGTGGCGAAACTAATTTGCGGGTAAGCGGAATTTGAACCTGTTCCTCCAACATAAGTCCATCCTGTACTAGGCGTAATAGACCAAGTGTAAGCACTGAGGGTTGTATGATTGTCGGCAACTAACCTTACGATTTGGCTTGGACAAACCGTCTGGAAATTAGAGCTGAAATTTTCTTGAGCTAAAAGTTTGCTGGTTCCTGCGGAACAGACTGACAACAGTAAGATTGTGATTATTCTTTTCATTGTTTTAATTTCCCTACTCGTATGGCTTTTCAGTTTTCGCCTCCCTAAAACCGTTTTAGGGTATGACAAATTTTATAAGAATAATAAAACAGATTTTTCCTGAGTAACAGAAAGCATTATTTTGTAATAAGCTGTAGATTTTTTGTAATAGTAGGGAATAAGAATATATTCCCCACCGGTTCTCACCGCTCCCCCAACTCGTAATTCGTAACACGTAACTCGTAATTCCCCCTAAACTTTCACCGTCTTCCACTTACCCTTCTTGAAATAATACCACGCGATTAAGGCGATGGCAGTTTCGGCGACGGGTATCGCGATAAAGGCTCCGGTGGATTGCATGTTGAGGCCTTTGGCCAGCAAATAGGCGAGGGGGATTTGGAATAACCAGAAGCCGACAAAGTTGATGATGGTAGGTGTACGGGTATCGCCGGCACCGTTCAGGGCCTGTGTCATCACCATGCCTATGCCGTAGAAGATATATCCTGCTCCCATGATTTGCAAGGCTTCGGCACCATAAGCGATTACAGCGGGGTCCTGTGTGAAGATGCCTATGATGGGTGTTGAGAAGAATAAAAAGAGTATCATGACAAGGCCCATGAAGGCCACGTTATATTTAGTGGTCATCATCACGCTTTGCTGAGCCCTTTCCACCTGGTTTGCTCCGAGGTTCTGGCCGACCAGTGTGGCCGCTGCATTGCTCAGGCCCCAGGCAGGCAAGATAAAGAAAACAACATTGCGGATGGCGATTTGATATCCGGCTGATGCGGAGGTTCCACCGGTTTCAGCGACCAGGCGAGCCAGTATGATCCAGCTTCCGCTTGCAATGATGAACTGCAGTGTTGCCGGCCAACCAATCTTGATAATGGATTTGATGATTGGCAGGTCATACCTGAAATTAATTTTGTGGAATTTTAAAATACCGCTGCCTTTGATCATGTGGTAGCATTGGTAAATCACACCTGAACTGCGACCAATCACTGTGGCGATCGCGGCACCCTTTAATCCATAAAGATTGATAAGCACAGGACACAGGATAATGTTCATGATGCTGGCAATCCACAGGCTTTTCATGGCCATGGCAGCGTCACCCGCACCGCGGAATATACCGTTGATAACGAACAAAAGTATAATCGCGAGGCTGCCGCCAAACATGATGCGTGTGAAGATGGCGCCTTCCTTTACAACCTCAGCGCTGGCTCCCATCAAGCTCAGTATGTCTTCAGCGAACACAACTCCGGCAATACTTAATATAACCGTAATGACCAGGGCGATAATGATGGACTGTGCACCCGCATGTGCAGCATCTTCCGGGTTCTTTTCGCCTATCCTGCGCGCGACGATGGCGGTAGCAGCCGTACTTAATCCAATCGCCATGGAGTACACCAGGGTTATTACCGCTTCGGTAAGACCCACCGTTGCAATTGCATTCTGGCCAAGTTTACTCACAAAGTACATGTCAACAACTGCAAATAAACTTTCAAACAAGAGCTCGAGTATCATGGGGATGGCGAGTAAAAATACCGCCTTGGGAATGCTGCCCTGGGTGTAGTCCTGTTCTTCACCATTCAGTGAAAGTTTAACTGCTCTGTATATTCTTCCTATAGTTAATTTGTTCTGTGTTGCTGTTGTCATGCGAGGGGAGGGGTTGGGCTAAAGCCAGATTTCTATTTTTTAAATCCACGACCTGAAGCTCGTGTCAATTTTTGTTTACTTAAATATTTTAATTTATCATTCATCACTCATCATCCATAATTCATAATTCATAATTCATCATTCAGGATTCCAACGGTATACAATCATACCCATGTTCCCTTACAAAATCCAGCACTTTTTCCATCGTGAAGTTTTCTCCCTGCACTCTCAGCACCTTGTCACAATCATGCAAGTCGATATGAATGATATGGTCCGGGAAATGCTGTAGCAATTTGGCAATCAATAGTCTTGCCTGTGATGCTTCATTGACATTCGTTTTGAAGACTTCTACCATTGTGTTCATTTGATAAAGTGAACTTTATTTTTCAAGTTCTTTTTTCAGGTTGGCGAGGCTTTCAGCCAATGGTGTACCCAGGTTCTTGTCCATATTCAGGAAAACCAGCATGATGTTCATAGGGTATTTCATGCGGCTGTTGAAATCGCAGGTCACCCTGGTCTGGTTTTCAGAGATGGATTCAGTAGTCGTCACCGAATGAGCCTTGCCCACGAAGGGTTTAATAAAACGGATCTCCACATCTATTTTTTCGCCTTCTTTTATTGTTTTAATCTCCTGTTCACCCTTGCCCACATTTTCATTTTCGCTGTCCCAGGTCGTTATGTAACCCGCAGTCCCGTCTGTTCCCGTCTTTTGGCTCCTTGAATTGGTGTCTTCCATCACCCAGACATTATAATGCTTTTGGTTGTTCAGGATACGGACATAATCGAATACCTGTTGCCTGGGCTTATTGATGGTAATTTCGCGTTTCACGGAATATTCCTTGGCGGTGAATAAGGGGATGATCAAAAGAATGGCGATGATAACTGCTGCAATAATCAGTATTCTTTTCAGGATTTTCATGTGCTTAAGGTTAAATAAAGGTTAAGGTTGTGTAAATTTACATGGTTTATTGCGCCGCGTTCGTGTCGTAATTCACCATCCAGTTGATGCCGAATTTGTCGGTGCACATGCCAAAATAAGCTCCCCAGAAGGCTTTTTCAAGCGGCATGGTGATCTGTCCTCCTTTTGAGAGCGCGTTAAAAATGCGTGTGGCATCTTCTTCACTGTCGGGATTGTAGTTGATGGAGAAATTGGTGCCTGCCACTGAAGCCGGCATCATTGCTGGTACATCGCTGCCCATCAGTACTGCTTCGCCGATGGGAAGTGCTACGTGCATGATCATTTCGCTTTCACTGGCCTGGGTTTGTGAAGGCACCTCGGATGGCACGTCTTTGTAGCGCTGCAGGTTGGTGAATTCTCCGCCGAATACGGATTTGTAAAAATTGAAGGCTTCTTCTGTGTTGCCGTTAAAATTCAGGTAAGGATTAATTGTTGCCATAATTGTTTTGATTTAATTGTTTGATTTTAATTGATTATTTTTCTTCTTTATTGCATTATCATGTTTATTATTCCATTGTTAAATTGAGATAAGCTTCCAAGCGATCCACAGTCTGTTGGCCTCCTTCGATAATGCCAAACTCTTTGACAAGTTTATCAAATATTTCAGCTGATTCAAACAGCGCGCGCATTGTCAGTCGCGTTTTCTTGTCTTCCTCTTCAAAAGTCACGGTTACATGGAACCTGCCTGGATCATTGGCCACTCCGGAATCGTGTGTATATACCAGGCGCTCGTTTTCTACAACCTCCAGGAATTCTATCCTGTTTGGATACTCCATGCCATCGGGAGCATGCATAGCGAAGCGCCAGAAACCACCTGGTTTTACATTCATTTCATCTGTCGTTGTGGTAAAACCATTCGGTCCCCACCAGTGGGCAACATGTTCAGGATCTGTCCATACTTCAAAGACGAGTTCCCTGGGTGCATCGAGCAGGCGGGTGATGACAAATTCACGGTCAGAGACCTGGGAGTTGCCAGCACCTTTTAGAGGTTCATTTTGTGGTGTCATATTTTTTCTTTTTGGTTTTTGGTTTTTTTGCGGATTGTATTTTGCCGAGATAATTTTCGAGCGCATCCAGCCTTGCATTCCAGAATTTGCTGTATTGTTCCACCCAATTGGATATCTCGTTCAACTTCTCAAGCCTGGCTTCACAGAATCGTTCGCGTCCTTTTTGTCGCATCACTACCAGGCCACATTCCGTAAGTATCTTGATGTGTTTTGAAATGGCAGGCCT
>JANWHK010000134.1 GCA_025450395.1 Bacteroidia bacterium | reverse complement strand
CGAAAGCGGAATTTGAATGGTGTAAAAAAGAAGAACATAATATCTGGGCTTTTTTCGTGAAGGAAAAATACCTTTATGAAACTGACCGCAGGCGATTCGACCGTCTCATAAAGGAAGGTCCCAAGACGGTTGCCAGCGGGGTTCCGCTAGACGCACCTGCCATGATTGGCAAGTATTCAGGCTGGATGGCAGTCAGGCAGTATATGGAAGAAAACAGCGATGTGACCCTGAGTGAACTGATGAGTGATAACAATGCCAAGGATATCCTTCAGAAGGGCGGGTATAAACCGTGAGAAGGGGCTAGGAACTAGGATTTAGGAGCTAGGGATTGAGAATTTACCAGGATGAAATAATTTGATCACTATCTTAAAACCAAGATTAACTTAGAATAAACCGCATTATTTAAGTTTGAATAATGGACCAATTCCATTTTAGCATAATATGTATTAGAAACCAGTATTGATGCGATTGTTTTGATTTTCGTAGTTTTTATAATAGATTAGCTCCTTAACGTTCCAAAATTCTACTAAACCCTATACCATGGCCCTAAATCCTAGTTCCTAAATCCTAGCCCCTTCTTATCCGATATTAATATGCGTAGTCGCGTACTTGTAATCCGCCTGCAAGGCCTTGGTGCTTAATGAATAGGCCAGCGTGACGACGCCAACCCTGCCGACAAACATGGTTGTCGTGATGATTATTTTGCTCGCATCTGTAAGACCTGAGGTAATGCCGGTTGAAAGACCCACCGTAGCAAAAGCTGATACGGATTCATAAGCCAGCCTGAGTATATCCATTTCAGGTTCGGTAAATGACAGCAGTGTGATGATCAATAAAACAAACAGGCCTGAAAAGATCCCTACTGCGAATGCCTTGTAAATAAGTTCTTTTGCCAGGCGTTTGTGGCCGATGTTTATATCCTTTCTGCCCCTGATGGTGCCAATCACAGCCGCCATGATCACAACAAATGTACTGGTCTTGATACCACCACCTGTGGATGCAGGCGATGCACCGATAAACATCAGGTATATGCAGATCAGCAACAGGGGGCTGGACAAGTGTTCTATACTGATACTTGTAAAACCACAGGTCCTGAGGCTGACCGACTGGAAGAAGCACATGGCGAAACTCGCTATGTTGGATTCCCGCTCAGGTAAGTACCGGACATGTAAATAATAAAATGCGATCATCCCGATAACGATCAGGATAATACTCATATAGACCGCAATCTTGGAATTAAGCCTCCAATCCCTCCAGGGCTCCTGTAGTCTTTCCCTGAGTTTTATAGGCGAGAAAATGTCCCTGATGACAGGAAAACCAAGACTGCCGAAAAAAATGATGACACCCATATAGATGTGCAACATATATAATTCAGTGATCAATGGTGTTTCCAGGTTGTATTCGAAAGGGCTGAACCCTGCGTTGCAAAACGCGGAAATACTGTGAAAAATGGAGTAGTATATTTTTTCGCCCTGGCTGGCAAATTGGTAATCACCCCATAACATATAGATACCAATTGCGCCAATGGCTTCAATAACAAAGGTCATGACCAATATGCGCTTGATCAGGAAATGGCTGCCGCTTATGTCTTCAGCATCCAACAATTCATTCATGGCTATGTTGTGCCTGACGCCTATGCCTTTTTTGATGAATGATGCAAAAAATGAAGCAAAGGTAAGTATGCCAATACCTCCGAGCTGTATGAGTATGATGATGACCAGTTGTCCCTTGATGTTAAAAAAAGTGCCGGTGTTCACAACGGTCAGTCCCGTCACGCAACTGGCACTGCCACTTGTAAAAACGGCGTCTATAAAATTGAGGGGCAACCCTGAATAGTTAAATCCGGGAAGTGTCAGCAATGCACCGCCTCCAAGTATCAAAAGCAGGAATGAGAAAATAAAAAGGGTGGTAGGCTTGAACTTGGAAGTATAAATGGAATTGATAGACGTAATCAATTCTATCGCTACAAAAACCAGCAGGAATAATTGTATGAAAAAGTGATAGATCGACCTGTAGTTCTTGACGTTGAACTTAATCAGCATTTTTTCAAGTACCGGGTATCCAAAAAAGTAATAGCTTATTCCATCGTATATGATCAATAATAGTAGTATAGCCTCAAGGGCATTACTGTTCAGGAATTGTTTTTTGTCCTGGGCAAGCATGAGCCGGACAATATATGAAATGATGAATATAAGGTAAAAGAAACGGGTTATCAGTATGATCATGTCCAGGTTTTCCTCGCTGTGGTTAAATCCGTAGCGGTATATCATCACGCCCAGCACCATCAATGAAGAGATAACTGTAAAAAACCTTAATACTCTTCTTACCTGGTCTTGGTTCTTGAATAAAAAAAGTGATATTTTTCGTTTAAATGTCAATGACTGTTGTGACTTAAATAGCGCGATTCCTTTTTCAGTTTATCGATATCAATCGGCACTACACCATTTTCCTCACATACAAGGCCCCCGGCAAGATTAGCCAGGTCGGCAATGTCGTGCTGGTTTACTCCGGAGGCCAGGCACAATGATGCTACACTGATTACTGTATCACCCGCGCCGCTTACATCCGAAATATGCCTCACATGAGCCGGAATGAATTCAAAATCCTTGTGGTCTGTGATCATCACCCCGTCCTCACTTAAGGTCACCATGGTATAGGTGTTTTTTAATATGCCATTCAGTTCTTTCACCACTTCGGTCAGGTTGTTGTGGTCTTTTAAATTCAGGTCGCTGTTCAGGCCTTCCTTTATTTCTTTTAAATTGGGTTTGAACAATGTGACATGTTTATAACTCAGGAAATTTTTCTTTTTTGGGTCAACTGCAATTGGTTTACCTGCTTTATTGGCAATATCAATTAAAACAGGAATGTTTTTTTCAGTCAGCACCCCCTTGTTATAATCCTCCAGTATCACCACATCACAGTCATTGATGTACTTGCGGAACACGGCCAGTAAAGCTTCATTCTCCCCCTGGCTTAAATCGTGAGTCATTTCATTATCTATCCTCAGCAGCTGGTGTTTGTTGCCCAGTATCCGGGTTTTAGTGGTGGTCTTTCTTTCGGCTGATTCCACTATGCCATTCGTTGTCATGTTTCCCGCTTTCAGCAGGGCAAGGAAATCCAGGCCTTCCTTGTCATTGCCTATTACTGAGCATAAAATTGGTTCAGCCTTTAATGCCAGTATATTCAGTGCCACATTGGCTGCTCCACCCAGCCTGCTGTCCCTGTCTTCAATATTTACTACCGGAACTGGTGCTTCAGGGGAAAGTCTTTCCACTTTGCCCATGATATAGGCATCTACCATCACATCACCTACTATTAATACTTTCTTACCTATAAATGAATCAATAATGCTCTCCATTTTAACTCAGTTTCATTAATGCATCCTTGATCCTGTTCATAGCCTTGACCAGGTTGTCTTCGCTGGTGGCGTAAGAGAACCTGATACAGTCGTCATTTCCAAAAGCGCTTCCTGCCACTGTCACTACATACACTTCATTCAGCAGGTACATGCACAGTTCCTGGGAATTCCGGATGGTTGTGCCATTATAGGATTTACCATAAAAGGCGCTGACATCAGGGAAAAGGTAAAATGCACCATCAGGCATATTCAGTTTCATGTCGGGAATGGTTTTTAAAATGTCAAAACAGAGATTCCTCCGTTTCATGAAAGATGCACACATGTCGCGTGTTGGTTTCATGTCACCCAATAGGGCAGCAATAGCTGCTTTCTGGGCGATGGCGTTTGTACCGCTTGTGAATTGGCTTTGCAGTTTTTCACAGGCATAAGCTATGGCTTTGGGTGCGCCGATATAACCGATACGCCAGCCTGTCATCGAAAATGCCTTCGATACACCATTTACAGTCACTGTCCTGTTGATCAGTGTGCCAAAGGTGGCAATACTGGTGTGCCGGCCAATGAAATTAATATGTTCATAGATCTCGTCACTCAGGATATAGACATGTGGATGGCGTTCAAACACATCGGCCAACGCCCTCAGTTCATCCGCACTGTATACCATTCCGCTTGGATTGTTCGGACTGCTGAACATAAAGAGCTTTGTTTTAGGTGTGATGGCGGCTTCCAGTTGTTCAGGCGTGATCTTGTAATCCGCACTCACCCTTGTATCCAGGAATACACATTTGCCTTCGGCCAGATATACCATGTCAGCATAACTGACCCAGAATGGTTTGGGAATAATGACCTCATCACCGGGGTTGACCAGGGCCAGCACTGCATTTATGATGGAGTTCTTGGCGCCTGTGCTCACCACGATCTGGTCGGTGTTGTATTGCAGCTGGTTATCCCTTTCAAACTTCACTTTTATAGCTTCCTTCAAATCCGGTATGCCGGCGACAGGGGTATAAAAAGTGAAATTATTTTTGATGGCCTCGATGGCGGCCTTCTTGATATGTTCCGGGGTAAAAAAATCGGGTTCGCCGAAACTCAGGCTGATAATGTCCTTACCTTCAGCTTTCAATGCCCTTCCGAGCTTTGCCATGGCGATAGTTTCAGATTCAGAAATGCGGTTCAGTCGGTCCGCAATCATCATTTTGTCTTCTGTGGTTATCAAAATATGGAAATAATGTGCAAACGTACTGCTAATTCAGTAAAACAGGAAATATAACTTATGAAAACTTGGTGCGAAGTGCATGGTTTAGTGTACAGAGAGAAGTACGCAGTACGAGCTACGAGGTACGAAGGAGGGGGAAATTAGGAATTACAAGTTACAAATTACAAATTACAATTGGGGAACCGGGTCTCCAAATCGTATATCGTATGTCGTATATCGTAAATTATTGCAGCCTTCCCACCACCTTATACCTGGTTCCATCGGTGGCCACAACAGTTGTGTATAGAACATCATTGTATTCATAATAGGTGATGCCATCGATTGACACTTCCTCATGGTATTCCGGCAATACCGGCACTATGATACCTGGTGCAGGGGTAAAAATCTCATATTTTGATGCCACTGGTCGGTAATAGACACCGTTGTAGTAATAACGGGGGGCGCCGCCAACAAGCACTTTGTGATAGCCAACCGGTAACATGTTTATACGGATTCCCGAAGGAGGGGGAATTACTACATAATTGCTGCCGACATAATTGTAATAATAACCTCCGTGGTGATAATAGTTCTTGTTTTTGTAAACCACTGTAGTATAACCTGCAGGTAACACTGTATAAGTTGTGACCTTACGTGGTTTAACGACTACCACCTTGCTCCTTGGGTATTTATTGACTTTAACAGATTTTGACTTTACGACCGTTGTTTTTTTTCCGGGTGATTTGTGAACTTTTGCCACATTGGACTTTTGGGCCGGTGACTTATGTACCTTAGTGACTTTGGTTACCTTGGTTGTTTTTTTTCCGCCTTTGCCTTTCTGTGCAAAAATATCGGAGGAGTAAGCACAGATGGAAAATAGGCAGAGGGCCAATATTATTTTTTTCATGATAATTGGGTTTTGATAATAAAACCGCAATTTACGGAAAAGGCTTTATACCCGGGGACTGATCCTCATCAGTAAAAATTACAAGTTACAAATTACAATTGACAATTGAAGAGCCAATTAATCTATTAAAACGTAATTCATAATTCATCATTCATAACTCATAATTCATCACCCATCATTTCTTCTGGTATTTCCAATGCCTGATCTTGCCTTCCGACATCCATTCAATGGCTGTTTCAGTGCGTTTTTCGCGCGTTGCCTCCGTCTTGGCTTCATTCAGCCATTCGATATATTCCCTTTTTTGCGAAGGACTGAAAGCTGCGTAGGTGGCCATGGCTTTTTTGTTTTTCTTCAGGCCCGACAACAGGTTATCCGGCATCATCAGTTCCTCCTTCTGTTTTTTAGGTGCTGCAGGAAGTTTGATGCCCTCATCATTCAGTTTTTTGGCCTGTTTGATAAAATCAAGTATGATCTTGTCCGGTGGGAGATCTTTTAAAGAGGTAATCCTTCCCATTTGGTACATGGCTTCACCGCCCTGGTTGGAACGCTCGCCGAGATAACCATCGGGGTCGTTTATCAGTTTGGCTTTCCAGAATCCAAAAACACAATGCTGCTTGAAAGAAGCCATACCGGAAAACGGACCTTTGTAATCGAAGGAAGGCATGCCCCACTTGATGGTTTCCACCACATCAGTACATCCCTGGTGAATAAGCTTGCGAAGGTGTATCATCACCGGCTGCGCAAATTCCTGTGCTTTGTCAATGTATTCGTCTATGCGTATATCCTTTTTACCCATGATAAAATTGATTTATACGGCAAATATATTAATTTTTGGGAAATACAAGGGGATAGGAGACAGGGTTTAGGGGCTAGGGAATAGGGGCTAGGGTAGGGAATTTACAATTTGAATTTCAGGTACTAATCCAATTGTAACTTGTAATTTGTAACTTGTAAATTCTCCTACCTCGTATATTTCCACCTTCTGTACAAGGTATTCAGTATGCCAAACAAGATAACAGCCAATACAGGAACAACCGTATTGATCAATTGCCAATAGGTTTTCTCCCTCATCATTTCGCCTTCCTGGGCAGGAGCTTCAATCTTTGCCCTGTCCAAAAGGCGCAGGCTGATTTCCTTGGTCCTTATCTCTATTAGTCCGCTCTCGTCGAACAGGTAATCAAAACAGTTCATCAGGAATTTCTTGTTGGCGAACTGCCTGCCTGTTTCCCTGTCAAAACCAAGAGGGTAGATCTCGCCTGTGGTTCTTTTGACGAAGTTAAGTCCTATATCCCCGTCCGCCAGAACTATCATGCTGTTTTTCTGTATGCTTTCCTTTACCGGGAATTCATATATTTTGTCAGGGCGCTTGAAATTGGACTTGAATTCACCTTCCAGAAGCACACCGGCGACCTGGGTCCCCGACTTGAAGGATTGAAGGTATTTCCTGTCGTTGAGTGCGTTGATGATGGCGAGGTCGACAAAGGCCGGCGCGTCGTGCAGCTTGGTGCGGTCAGAACTCAAAAGCAGGTTTGTGACCTGCAGGTTTTTCCTGGCCATCGGTTTCAGTGTGCCGCTGTACCTGCCCCATACCACTTCAAGGTTCTTGACAATTGGATGGTCGTTGCCCTTAAAACCGTACAATGGATAATAAACCCATGGGAAGGGTATGAGTTGCCCTGGTCTTTGCGGATCATTTAAGCGGATATTGTTGCAAACCAGGTCCATCAGCAGGCTCGAATTGAGCCTTACACCATAGTTGAATAAAAGGGTTCTCAGGTTTTCGTTGTTGTAATCCGGGAAAAATGCTTTTGTGTTTTTTCTTAGACTGTCATGTTCAGCCATTATAGGGTCTATCATCCAAACGGTTTTGCCGCCATGCATGATAAACTGGTCAAGTATATAGGCCTCGTCTTTTTGGAGTGCTTCTGTAGGCTTGATGATGACAAGTCCATCATATTCCCTTAACTTTTCAAGTGACTTCAGGACTATCATTTTACCCAGGGTGTCGTAGTTTCTTGTCTGCAGGGTCAAGTCCACAAACTGTCTCAGGTAATTCGTATCACCAAGGTTAAACAACACCCTGTCGACTGTATAGTTTTCGCTGAGTGAGGCCAAAAGGTCATTTGTAGATGCGGCGTCCGGCTCCCCATGACCATAGAGGAAGGCTATTTTTTTCGGTGATTTGTTGAGGCATTTGCGTATGGTATTGGCAATTTCATATTCCAGTCCCTCAATGGATTTGTTGATGGCGGTTTCTTCAGCTCTTCCCAATTCCGTGTTCAACAGGTTCACCACATATTCCTTATTGGTGCCGTAACTCACTTCTGCTGCAGGTAATATCAGGTTGCGTTTCTGCTGTTCTGCGCCAATTTCCATATCATTGTAGGACATCACGCCTTTCTGTTCAAGTTGCTTGATGATCTCGGCTTTTTCCTTATCCGTCTTATCCTTGAAAACGTCCTCGAATTCAAAATCGATCTTATTCCCGCTCAGGTCCCTGAACTCTCTTAAAATATCAACGGTTGCAGTCCTTAAACGCTTGAATTTGGATGACAGGTTATCACCTTCGAGGTATACCTTGAAATACATCCTGTCGTCCACTTTTTTTGCCAGTTGTCTGGAGGTTTCAGACAAAGTGAAGCGTTTCTCCTCGGTCAGGTCGATTTTTTTGTAATATTGGGCGGCAAGGATATTGATGATGACAATCACAACCACCAGCAATACGAGCTCTATCAGCGATTGCCTTCTAAACGCTCTTGTATGTTGTGTTTTCTTTACCATTTTCTGCTGTTAAAAATAATCTTGGTTAACCAGGTGAACAGGACTATGAGGCTTAAAAAATATATAATATCCCTGGTATCTATCACACCCCTGCTGATGTTCTTGTAATGCAGGTTGATGCCAAACCATTCAATGAAAAAATCAGTGTCCTTGAAAAAGGAGAATGAACCCAGGTAATCAAAAGTGGAATAAAAAAAGAAACACAGGAACATGCTGACTATGAAGGATACGATCTGGTTGTCAGTGATTACACTTGAGAACAAGCCGATGGATACATAACCCGCACTTAGCAGGATAAGGCCCAGGTAACTGCCCCACAAGGCACCGGTATCCACATTGCCTGCAGGAACCGCAAGTGTATGTATAGTATAATAATACACCAGTGTCGGAAGTATCGCAAATATCACGATGATAAGGCAGGCAAAATATTTGCCGGCTATGATGGACAGGTCGGTGATGGGTTTAGTAGTGAGGGTTTCAAAGGTGCCTGATTTTTTCTCCTCGCTGAATGAGCGCATGGTGATGGCAGAGATCAGGAATATAAAAATAATGGGGGCAAGTTCAAACAAGGGGTCAATATCTGCGTAACCCGCATCGAGTATGTTGGTCTCCTTAAACACCCATAAAAACAAGCCGTTCGCGATCAGGAACACCACAATGACGATGATGGCGATCAGGGAACTCAGGTAACTTCGTATCTCTTTCTTTAATATACTGAACATGGTTGAATATTATTGTGTAACATTTTTAAAGATATCTTCCAGTGTATTTTCAATGAGTTTCATTTCACTTAACATCAAGCCATTGTTGACAGCAAATTGAAACGTGTCGGATTTGAATTTTTCCTCTTCAGCAGCTGATGTAATGGAATAGGACATTGCGCCTAACCTGGTCACGGCGCCAATGTGTTTGAGTTTCTCCAGTTGGGCTTCATTCAATTCCATGTTAAAGGTAACATGAAGTATGCTGTTGCTTGAAAATTGTTGTTTTAAATCGGCGGGTTTGCCATTGGCGACTATACTGCCCTTGTTGACGATCATGACACGGTTGCACATCGCTTCGACCTCCTGCATGATGTGGGTGGACAACAGCACTGTCTTTTCTTTTCCGAGGCTGATGATCAGGTTCCTGATTTCCACGATCTGGTTGGGATCCAGTCCGCT
>JANWHK010000133.1 GCA_025450395.1 Bacteroidia bacterium | reverse complement strand
TGGTTTGCCCGCTTCAAAAACAGCGTCCCAAAGCTTACGCGCATCCTTGTTCCATACATACAGTTCAAATCCACCTGCACCTGTGTAACCAGTAGCGGAAATAATCACATCTTCACATCCGGCCATTGTGCCGCCGGCGAAAGAATAATATTCCAAGGCTGACAGGTCAACATCCGTAAGTGTTTGCAGTACCTTGATGGCATTCGGGCCTTGTACGGCAAACAGGCTGAGCTGGTCGCTGATATTTTCCATCTGTACACCGAAGGTGTTGTGTGAGGATATCCAGTCCCAGTCTTTTTCAATATTGGAGGCGTTCACCACCAAGTAATATTCGTTTTCGTTGTAGCGATAGACCAGCAGGTCATCAACAATACCGCCGGTATTGTTGGGGAGGCAACTGTACTGCACTTTGCCGTCCGTCAATTTGGATGCATCGTTGCTGGTAACAAGTTGTATCAGGTCAAGCGCTTTTTCGCCTTTAAGCACAAATTCGCCCATGTGCGACACATCAAACACGCCGACATTATTCCTTACAGCGTTGTGTTCCTGTATCAGGTTGCTGTATTGCACCGGCATATTATATCCTGCGAAGGGCACCATTTTCCCGCCCAGGGCGATATGTAAGTCGTTCAGTGCTACTAATTTCAAAGATTGTGTGTTGTCCATAATGAAGGGTTCAAAGATATATAAATAAATTTACAATATACAAGGGGAGTAGGAGAAGGGGTTAGGGGCTAGGATATAGGGGCTAGGGTGGGAAACAGTAATTATGAGTTATGAATGATGAGTTATGAATGCGGAGGCCATATTCCCAATACATCGTATGTCCTATATCGTATATTCCCCTCGTACTTCGTAATTTCCCTTTAGTTCCAATTAATTTGTAACTTGTAATTTGTAACTTGTACATTCCTCAATGGAATATCCTTGCCTGTGAAATCGCTTGTCCATTCTGGAATATCCTGACGATATAAATGCCCTTGGAAAGGTCTTCAAGTGACATTCGGATGCTGTTTTCAGAGGTCTTTTCTTCCATGCAGATCCGTCCGCTGATATCCAATAGCTGTATCGTAATATCAGCCGGTGAGGGGAAGTTCATGTCGATACTCAAAAAGCAACTTGCCGGGTTGGGGTAAATATGTATCCCGGGGTAGTTTGACGACTGTTTTACTGATGAGCTGTTCGGAGGTGTCAGCCTGATGATGCTGTGGGTGTTTGGGCTGGTATTCGACCATTCAGTCCCGCTGGTGGCAAGGTAGATCTCGTTGTTTGGACCTATGCAGATATCGCGCAGCCTGTTGAAAACATTGGTGAGGTAATGGGTTTGTGACAGCACCTGGCTGCCATCTGCGTTTAATTTCAGGGCTATGAGTTTTTTGTCTTTAAGTACCGTCATCAGGATACATCCGTCAAGTTCCGGAAATGCAGGATTCAGGTAATACGCCAGGTCGGAAGGGGCAATGGTAGGAGTCCAGGCCATCAGTGGTTCCAACACATTGTTGGCAGAGCAGAAAGTGGCTTCAGCGGGTTTATCGCAAAATCCTTCCACATTGGGCCAGCCGTAATTCCGGCCTTTGACCAGGATCTGGAATTCATCATCGGTATTGGGACCGTGTTCTGAAATATAGACCTTCCCATTCGGTGTGCGTACAAGTCCTTGTGCATTGCGGTGACCGAAAGAATAAACATAACTGCCGGGGAATGGATTATCCGAAGGTATACTGCCATCGGCATTCAGCCGAAGAACCTTGCCATTGATGGCGGACAGGTTTTGTGGCGTGGTCTGGTTTTGCGCATCGCCAGTTGTCATCAGCAAGGTCTTGTCGGGGAGGAACAGCAGCCGGCAACCATCATGTGTTGTATTGCCGATGATTCCGTCCAGCAACGTATCTGGATTCACAAGAGCGCTACCGTTGTAAACGTATTTGACCAGCCTTTCCCTGGTAGTAGATGCGATGCGATACGTATATACAATGAATACCTCAGGTGTAGTTGAAAAATCAGGATGAAGGGCCAGGCCAAGCATTCCCGATTCAGAATTCTGGTACACACTTGCGCTGATATCCAGTATGACGGTCTTTGTTTTGGCAACAGGATTAATCCTGCTGACAATGCCCCTGCGTTCTGTAGTCCAGATATGGTTATCAGGTCCCCACGTAATTTCCCAGGGGATATCGAGTCCCGTTATGACGGTATCCACCGTGACGGTCGTATTGCCCATTTTAATGGTTGACGTCTGGGCATTGGTTGTGCATGACTTGACCAATAGAACGGAAATGAAAAATAGTATGTTTCTGCATATCAACATAGGCGCTGAGAATTATTCTACAAATGTAGAGATTTTTAAATTAAAAAAGAAAAGGCAATGTACGATTTACGACATACGAGGGAATGTACGATGTACGACATACGATGTAGGTGGAACCATCATACCACTTTATTCTTCATTCCGTGTTTCCGGTTCCCCAATTGTAACTTGTAATTTGTAACTTGTACATTAAATCGTACACAATGTTAACAGCATCTTAACAAGTGGTTGAACATCCATCTGCTTATTAGCGTTAATTTTGCGAATTGCCATATGGGTCATATGAGAATAAAATATAAGAGTTGTAGGAACTGTCTGCTGGAAATGAAAATAGCGGACGGCATTTTATATGTTTATTATAAGGCCGGATTAAAACTTACGCTTGAAATCTCAAAAGAAATTGTGCAGGAAAGGCTGGAATTTCTAAATGGTGAAGTTTATCCGATGATAGTTTTTTACGAAGATTCTGTCTCAATGGATAAAGCCTCCCGTGATTTTTTTGCATCAGACGAAGGCATGCAGGGCATAACGGCTGCCGCATTTATTAAAACTACAGCTTTTAGCCGGATGCTGGTTGGTTTCATTTTAGGCATGCATAGCCTGAAAATTGATGCCAGGGCATTTACAGACCTGAATGAAGCCGTTAAATGGTTAAAAAGTGTTGTCCTTAAATTTGACAAATCGGATCGTCGTGACCAGAAAATGACGGTTTAATGGTCCTTTAAGACAGGAATTTGGTATAAACCATTAATCCTATATCTTTGAACCTTTATTTTAGTTTAAATGGCCCATAATGATATTTAGCAGCATTACATTTCTGCTCTATTTTTTTCCGGTATTTCTCTTGATTTACTTTCTTGTAGGCAGGAAATACAAGAATGTAACAATTTTACTCGCCAGCATCATTTTTTACGCCTGGGGAGCCCCGCGGTTTATTTTTGTCATTTTAGGCACTACGGTTTTAGACTTTTTGTTTGTGCAGCGCATGCACAACTATTCAAAGCCTTTGCATAAAAAACTTATGCTTGTACTTTCATTAAGCATGAACCTGGGCCTCTTGTTTTATTTCAAGTACTGTAATTTTTTTATTGATAACTTAAACCCTGTTTTTGATGCTTTTAATATAGGACATATTAACCTGGCTAAAATTATTTTACCCATAGGCATCAGTTTTTATACGTTCGAAAGCATTACCTATGTGGTGGATGTTTACAGGGGAATCCACAAGCCCTTGAAAAACTTTTGGGATTATCAGTTGTACATCATTTTTTTTCCGAAACTGATAGCTGGTCCCATTGTACGTTATCACGACATTGCCGACCAGATTACCGACCGTTTTGATCGTACGGTTTTTGATGACCGCTTAATAGGCTTCAACAGGTTTATTATCGGGCTGTCAAAAAAAGTACTGATAGCGAATGTATTGGGGCAACAGGCAGATCTTGTTTTTGGTGCTGCAACCTATTCGCAACTGCCGACTGCAACGGCCTGGTTTGGAATTTTGTGTTATACCATGCAAATTTATTTTGATTTTTCAGGATACAGCGATATGGCCATCGGAATAGCACGGATGCTGGGTTTCCGCTTGCCGGAAAATTTCAATCGACCTTATATATCAACTTCTATAACCGAGTTTTGGAAACGGTGGCATATGACATTAGGATCATGGATGCGCAATTACCTGTATATCCCCCTGGGAGGTAACAGGCAAAAACCCGTAAGGACCTATGTCAATTTATGGATCGTTTTTTTGTTTTCAGGCCTTTGGCATGGAGCTTCATGGACATTTGTCCTGTGGGGTGCCTTTCACGGATTCTGGATGGTGATAGAACGAATTGGACTGATTAAAAAAACAGGTAAATTACACGATTGGATAAAAGTTTTATTTACCTTCCTGCTTGTGACCATTGGCTGGGTTTTATTTCGCATAGAAGAGCTGCCGGATGCAATACAGTACTTAAAACAAATGTTTAATTTTGAATCAGGGGATTTTGTAAAAACGAATTCCCTGGTATGGTTTACATTTGTCATCGCCTTGTTTTTCAGCTTTTCAGCCTTTTTTAAACCGTTCGAAAAAATAGCTGATAAAGCCTGGTATGGGCTTGATTTATTGACGAATAAAAGGGCTGTTGTATTATTCATGATTTCGATTGTTTTGTTTGTTATATGTATCTCGAGAATTGTAGGCTCTGATTTTAATCCATTCATTTATTTTAGATTCTGATGAGAACGAAACAAATTTTAATGGGGCTGGTCTTTATCATTTTGTTGCTGCCGGTAACCAACAAAATCATTCCCTTTATCTGGTCAGCGGGCCTGAAAGGTGCAGTCACGGAAACACCGAACGCTAATTTTACATTGGACAGCTGGTTTAGCGGAACCTACCAGGAAAAAAAGGAAAAATACTGGAATACGCATATTGGTTTTTATCCTGATTTTATCCGTATCAATAACCAAATTGATTTTTCATGCTTTGGTTTATTACATGCAAAGGATGTAATAGAGGGAGAAGCACATTATTTTTATGAGCGTGCGTATATTGAGTCCTATATCGGCAAGGATAGACTGGCTGATAGTGTCATACTTATGGATTGTAAAAGGATTAAATGGATACAGGATTCCCTGACATCCAGGGGTAAAAAATTCCTGTTTGTCATAGGTACCAACAAAGCCGATTATTTCCCTGAATATATTCCGGGGAAATACAAGGTGGCAATCCCCAAAAGCCGGAATTACCACCGGTATCTTCGCTATTTTGACTTTCTGGCGATTTCATACATTGATTTTAATGCATATTTTATGCGGCAAAAAGGCAAAACGACATATCCGCTGATCACCAAATTCAATACGCATTGGTCTTCTTATGGGGCTTCCATTGTGTCCGATAGTATCATCAGGTACCTGAATTTGAAATATTACGATCAGCGCCTGATTCAGCCTGTCATCAGTTATACGGAAAGTAAAACTTACAACAGCCATGACCAGGAAGCCTTTGAACCGTTGAACCTGATTATAGGTTCACCTGCAAAGGAAATAACAGCCTGGCCACAATATGCCTATCCAAAAAACAAGAACACTGTAATGCCAAAAGCCATATTCCTGGCGGATAGTTATTTTTGGGAAATTTACGACCAGAAGGTCATGGAAAGTGTTTTTTCAGACCTGCAATTCTGGTATTATAACCGGGAGTTTTGGGGCAAGGATCATAGGCTTCTGGGCGATTCCCAGAAGAATCCAGAGCTCGGCGATGATTACCTAAAGGAGGCAGATGTAGTGGTATTAATAGCCACTGAATTTCACCTCAATTGCCTGACGGATGATTTTATAAAAAAGATAAAAAAAGTGTATAAATTGCGTTAAAATATTATGTTTGTGGATTCCCCTTCCGCCTTCCGCGTGTTGCTGTAGCTTTAGCGGAGGCACAAGGCGGAGTGTTAGGGGTGGGTCAAGCCACTTAAGTTCCCTTTTAAAAAACAAATATGACAGAATCAGATCCAAAGACAATTGTCCTGCGATTCAATGACTGCATTAATAGCCGTGACATCCAGGGCCTTGAACAACTTATGACCGTGGACCATGTATTCATTGATACCTTGAACAATGAAATCAAGGGGAAAGAAACCTGTGTGAAAAGCTGGAAAGGGTTCTTTGTCATGTTCCCCGACTATCAGAACTTCTTTGAGACCATCGTAGTTAAAGGTCATTTGGTGACAATCATAGGGCACTCCATGTGCATGGACATCCGGTTGGAAGGCCCTGCAATCTGGACAGCAAAAATCCATGGCGACAAGGTGGCAGAATGGCGTGTATACAAGGACACCGAAGAGAACAGGGAGATGTTGATGTAACAAGTTTAAAAATTCATAATCAAAAGACCGGTAAAGGAAATCATAAAAAACTTAAACCAGAAAAAATCAAATTATGACACCAAACATTCAAAAAGAAACACTACAGTTTCTCAATGACCTGAAGACCCACAACGACCGTGACTGGTTTACCAAAAACAAGGACAGGTTCGTTTCGGCCAACGACAACTTCATACAGTTTATCCAGGGGCTCATTGGTGAAGTCTCGAAATTTGACAAAACAGTCGCGGGAATGGATGCGAAGAGCTGTGTTTTCCGCATATATCGTGATACCCGTTTCGCAAAGGACAAGTCGCCCTACAAGACCAATTTCGGAGCACTTTTGATGGGCAAGGATAAGTTCAGCGGCGTAGCGGGGTATTATTTGCATATGGAACCCGGCAAAAGCTTTCTTG
>JANWHK010000132.1 GCA_025450395.1 Bacteroidia bacterium | reverse complement strand
CCCTGTCATTACCGCTTTGGATCAGCAGCATGACCGGAGGCACTGAAAAGGCAGGCATCATCAATAAGAACCTTGCCAAGGCCTGCAGGGAATTCGGGATGGGCATCGGCCTGGGAAGTTGCAGGGTCATTTTGCGCGACAATGCGTATTTCAGCGACTTCAATATCCGTCAATATCTTGGAAATGACCTGCCATTGTTTGCCAACCTGGGCATTGCCCAGATTGAGGAATTACTCGAAAGAAACCAGGTCGATCTGATAGCCGACATGGTCAGCAGGCTGGAAGCAGATGGGTTGATCATACACGTCAATCCGCTCCAGGAATGGTTGCAACCGGAAGGAGACAGGATACATTTCTCTCCACTTGATACGATTAAACGCCTGTTGGACCAGGTATCCATAAAAATCATAGTGAAAGAGGTCGGCCAGGGGTTCGGACCGCAGTCATTTAAAGAATTATTCCAGCTTCCCATCGAGGCCATTGAATTTGGAGCCCATGGCGGGACTAATTTTGCAACACTGGAATTGCACAGGCAGGAAGAAGAGACGAAAAACCAGTTGGAACCATTGACAGCGATAGGACATTCGGCAATAGAAATGATGGAATTTGCCAACCTGGCATTAAAAGAGCTCGGGGAAAAGGCAGTTTGCAAGAATATCATTGCTAGCGGAGGGATCAAGACTTTCCTGGACGGTTATTACATGATCAGGAAATCAAAGGCCAATACCGTTTATGCCCAGGCTTCTGCCTTCCTGAAACACGCCACCGGTGAATATCAACAATTGCGGAATTATTGCAAACTCCAGCAAAAAGGGCTGCAAACTTGTTATCAGTATTTAGGAATTAGAGAAGATAATTGACAGTTGATAATTGACAATTGATAATGGATAATTGATAATGGAAAACCGAAAGAATGCAAATAGCGTAAATAAATCATAATAAAATACTATACCCAATACCCTAACCCCTATACCCTTTCCCATAATTCATTCACTCATAACTCATCATTCATAACTCATAAATCAAAAATGCCCGTCATCAAAGGATTTTCAAAGCTGAGCAAAGAAGCTAAAATTGAATGGATCGTTTCCAATTATATGGAGAACGACACGGAGGCTGTTGAATTTTTAAAAAGTTACTGGCACCCTGATACTGCCTCCCAGAAATTACATGATGAATTTATAGAGAATACCATCACCAATTTTTACCTTCCATTTGGAGTAGCCCCCAATTTTAAAATAGATGGCAAAAACTATTGCATACCAATGGCTATAGAAGAAAGTTCAGTGGTGGCCGCTGCAGCTAAATCAGCAAATTTCTGGCTGGACAGGGGCGGTTTTCATACGGAGATACTCAGTTTTGAAAAAATAGGTCATGTTCATTTTATCTGGGAAGGCGACGATACTGAAAGACTGAAAACGTTTTTCGACAGCATTGAAGACAAGTTCTACACGCATACCAACCATATCACGAAGAACATGCAGTTGCGTGGCGGCGGTATACTGGATATTGAACTGGTGGATAAGACAGCGGAAGAAAAAGGTTACTACCAAATTAAAGCCACTTTCGACACCTGTGATAGCATGGGTGCCAACTTTATCAATTCCATATTGGAAGAATTTTCAAAGATACTGAGGCATGAGATCGCTGAAACCGCTTTGCTGGAAGATTACGAGAAAGAGGTACAGGTTGTGATGTGCATACTGAGCAATTACACCCCGAATTGCCTCGTGCGGGCTGAAGTAAGGGCTCCTGTCGAGAAGATGGCGGAAGGTGAGGACATGAGCGGACAACAGTTTGCGGAAAAGTTCTGCAGGGCTGTGAGGATCGCTGAAATAGAACCATATCGCGCCACAACGCATAACAAAGGCATCATGAATGGTGTGGACAGTGTTGTGATCGCGACCGGTAATGATTTCAGGGCCGTTGAAGCCTGTGCCCACACGTATGCTTCACGTACCGGCAAATACAGAAGTCTTACACATGCCGAAATAAAGGATGGTGAATTCAGGTTCTGGCTCGATATCCCATTGTCACTCGGAACTGTTGGTGGAATTACCAGCCTGCATCCCATGGTGAAATTTGCTTACAAATTACTGGGTAATCCGGATGCAAGGGACTTGATGAAAATTGCAGCGGTTGTGGGACTTGCACAGAATTTTTCTGCCCTTAGGTCACTCGTGACTTCAGGTATACAAAAAGGACACATGAAAATGCATTTGCTGAACATTCTGAACCAGCTTGAAGCGACGGAAGAAGAGAAAAAAGCCATCATACATTATTTTAAGGATCATATAGTGAGTTATAGCGCCACAGTCGAAATATTCTGCAAGATGAGGGGTATCGAAGTACCCAAAGTCATTAATACAAAAAACAATTCATAGGCATTGAACCCGGAAAAATTTTACAGCCATGGAAAGTTACTGCTGAGTGGTGAATATGCTGTATTGGACGGAGCTACCGCTTTTGCATTACCAACCCAGAAGGGGCAAAGCCTTTCAGTCGAGAAAGTAAAGGGAAAAGGAACGGGAATCATTGAATGGCAAAGCCTGGATCCGCAGCAAAAAATTTGGTTCACTGCGAAAATACAATTGCCCTATTTTGTAGTGCTTGATTCTAGTGATGCTTCAGTAGCTGTAAGGCTTGTCAGATTCCTTATCAATGCCAGGACACTGAATCCCGATTTCCTGGAAAACAATACGGATTACAAGGTCATTTCGGAACTTGAATTTAACCTGGATGAAGGCTTGGGAAGCAGTTCCACCCTCACCAATAATATTGCCCAATGGGCGAAGGTCAATCCATATTCACTGCATTTTAATTCTTTTAAAGGTAGCGGTTATGACATTGCGGTGGCTATAGAAGGCAAACCATTGCTCTATACCATGAATGGCAATGAACCGAAGGTGGAAGTGGTAAACTGGAACAAGGGTTTTACGGACAGGTTGTTTTTTGTGCACCTCAACAGGAAGCAGGACAGCCGTGCGGAGATGGCTCAATATGCACACCATGTCACACCTTACCAGGTCGCACAGATATCCAGGATCAGTAAACTCATCAGCATCAATGACGACTATTTTGAGTTTTGCCTGCTGCTTGAACTGGTTGAGAACGAGGTAAGCCAAATACTCGGCAGGCCAAGTACCAAACAACAATTATTCAGCGATTTTCACGGCACGATCAAAAGCCTTGGTGCCTGGGGTGGTGATTATATATTGGCAACCGGGACGGATACCGAAGACTATTTCAAGTCGAAAGGTTATCCGCGCGTCATCGCATATAAAGACATGATGAAAGTACAATGAACTACGTGAGCAAGACCGCAGGTGTTACATGGAAAAGTCCCTCCAACATCGCCCTGGTAAAATACTGGGGTAAGAAGGGACATCAATTGCCTGCCAATCCTTCCATCAGTTTTACGCTGGACCAGGCATTGACAGAAACCTCCATACAGGCGGAATTCAAGGAACAGCAATCTGGTATAGACATCAGTTTCTCTTTTGAGAATGCTAAAAATGAGGCTTTTGAACTGAAACTGAAATCCTATTTGCAAAAGGGAGTACAACAGTTCCCCTGGCTCAATCATTACCACCTGGATATCCATTCCTCTAACACATTTCCGCACAGCAGTGGTATAGCTTCCTCGGCTTCGGCCTATAGCGCCCTGGCACTTTGCCTGTGCAGTCTTCATGAGGAGATTTCAGGAGAAAAACTAGTGGATTTTTACCAATTGGCATCTTTTTGGGCCCGTATGGGTTCCGGAAGTGCCTGCAGAAGTGTATATGGAGGGTATAACCTGTGGGGTAAAACGCCTGCTTTGTCGAATAGTAGTGATGAATATGCCGTGAATGTCGACCATTTAATACATCCTGATTTTCAAGCATTTAACGATACCATCCTGATCATTGAAAAAGGCCAAAAGGCAGTTTCAAGCACCCGGGGCCATGCCTTGCTGGAACAGCATCCATTTGCGGAGATCCGCTACAGGACTGGGTTTGACAATACCGAAAGACTATTGAAAATACTTGAAGCCGGTGAAATCAAGGATTTTATACAAGTGGTGGAAAGTGAAGCCCTGATGCTGCATGCCCTGATGATGAGCTCCCCTACACCGTTTATCCTGATGAAACCCAATACCTTAGCTGTTCTCGAAAAGGTATGGGATTACAGGAGGCAGACAGGTTCAAACCTATTGTTTACACTCGATGCGGGAGCCAATGTACATTTGTTGAATCCTGTAGTTGAAAATGCTCATGTTCAGGAATTTGTGAAAAACGAATTGCTAGGATATTGTCAAAATGAATTGTATTTTTGCAACGCAATCGGAAACGGTCCTGTAAAACAAGAAAAATGAAACTAAAACGGTCCCTATTTTATGCCAAAATACTCCTTTTCGGGGAATATGGTATTATTGAAGATTCCATGGGCCTGTCCATTCCTTATAATAAATTCAACGGTGCCCTAAAGATCGATGACAGGAAAGATGCATTTGCATTGACCTCCAACCAGGACATCAGGGAGTTTTACCAATATCTTTTAACCCTGAAACATGAAAATGAACTGCAATGCGACATCAATTTTGATGCCTTGTGGCAGGATATTGAGAATGGATTGTATTTTGACAGCAGTATCCCGCAGGGTTTCGGTGTGGGAAGCAGCGGCGCACTGGTGGCATCCATCTATGACAAGTATTGCAATAACAAGATCACGGTTGAGCAACACCAGAAAGGTGATGAGATACTCGCATTAAAACAGATATTCAGCAAGCTTGAATCTTTTTTTCACGGTAAAAGTTCCGGACTGGATCCGCTGATCTGTTACCTGAACCTGCCGATATTGATCAAGTCAAAAACTAACCTGGATACAGTGGGTTTGCCTACACCGAATGAAAATGGTAAAGGTGCCATCTTCCTGATGGATAGCGGCATTCCCGGTCAGACCCATAACATGGTTTCCATTTTCCTTGAGAAATGTAAAAGTGAAGGTTTCAGGCACCTGATCAAGCACCAGTTCAAGAAATACAATGACGAATGTATTGACGCATTCCTGAAAAAAGATTTTAAACCCTTGTTCAGCTCCCTCAAGAAACTTTCTCAACTGGTATACGACAATTTCAGCCCGATGATCCCTGACAATTATAAAAAACTCTGGAAGGAAGGTATAGAAACAAACAGTTATTACCTGAAACTTTGCGGTAGCGGCGGTGGAGGTTTTATACTCGGTTTTACTCAGGATTATGAGCTTGCTGCTGAAAAATTAAAAAGTCAGCACCTGCAGGTAATCTACAAATTCTAAGGAAGGAAGGGCAGACATGGGAACATCTGTCAACAAAAACAACCTGGCTTTAAAATTCATTGCCCTATTATCCATTGTCAGGTGGTATAATATTTTGCTGACTGTCGTTGCACAATATTTATCTGCTTATGTATTGCTTGAACACGATGGGGTGAGTATATGGGGCATGGTGTCCGACCTGAAACTGCACGCCATTGTTCTGGCTTCTGTATTCAGTATTGCCGGAGGGTTTATCATCAATGATTTTTATGATTTTGAAAAAGACCTGATCAACCGTCCGGATACGACTTTGTTCAATGACATGGTCAGGAGGAAGACAACGCTCAATTTTTATATACTCTTTAACACGATAGCCATTGTTATCGCCTTTTTAGCTTCATTGAAGATCGGCATTTTCTTCACGCTTTTTATCTTTTCCCTGTGGTTGTACTCACATAAACTCAGGCGCCTCCCGTTCATCAAGGAATTTGCCGCATCCGTTTTAAGTATCACCTGTTTTTTTGCGGTCTTGCTGCACTTCTCGAGGTTTTATCCTTTTGTATTTATTTACGGTGCTTTTTTCATGAGCCTGGTCTATTGCAGGGAACTGGTAAAACAGTTCATTAATTTCACGGGTGACAAGGCCTTGAATATACAATCCATACCGGTTTCACTGGGTATAGACAAGGCGAAGTCATTCACCGCGTTCATGATGGTACTTTCCTTTTTGGCGGGTTTGAGCATACTGTTTTATTACGGATTGGAATTGGGGGATTATTTTATCCTGCTTGCCATTTCAGGTGTAGTGGTTTGTATCATCCTGATGCAGAAAAACCGGTTCAGGACCATCAATACGATCTATAAGATACTTATTGTATTGGGGATACTTAATATACTTTGGGTGTAGGGGAATTGATAATTGATAATTGACAATTGATAATTGACAATTGATAATGAATAATTAATAATTAATAATGGGTACATGGGGCGTCTGATTATTTAAT
>JANWHK010000131.1 GCA_025450395.1 Bacteroidia bacterium | reverse complement strand
TTAAGCCGCTCGTCTGAAACGCTTTTCTAATAGCCAGCACCGCTCCCTCCCCGGTAGGTGAAGAGGCTGTCTGGTGGTAGGCATCATTTGAATTTCCGTAACCCGACAATTCACATATTATTTCCTTACCCTGCGCGGCCTTTTCGGACTCCAGGATAATGTATCCCGCACCTTCTCCAAGATTTAATCCTTTACGCTGTCCGTCAAATGGCTTACAAACTTCAGTGTCTAAAATCATGAGCGTCATGAAACCATTGATCGTGAACCTGGACAATGAATCTGCTCCCCCTACAACAACCCTGTCTAAAATGCCATTTTTGATCAGCCTTGCGCCAAACATGATGGAATTTGCAGAAGATGAACAGGCTGTGCTGATAGTCGATAAATAATCTTTAATGCCAACGGCGTTTGCAATGGTTTCCGTGCTGTCCCCGCATTCATGGGTATGGATATAATTTAACCAGTCGCCTGATTTTTCAGTATCCAGGTAATCAAGCCACCGGTTTTCTGTAATGCCCATTCCACCAACGCTGGTGGCGGAAACTATGCCCGTGCGAAGGCTCTTTATATCCTTTATTCCGGCGTGTTTTAATGCTTCCTTAACGGCGATTATTCCCAGAAGATCAGTCCGGGTATGATAAACACCATCTCCCTGGACACCGGCAAGTACCTTTAACTCTTCATCACTCGACTTCACCTCTCCAACCGGAACCTGGTTCCTGTGCCTTGTTGTAATATAATCCAACACACCGATTCCCGATTTTCGATTCACGATGGATTCCAATGTCTCTTCCACATTGTTTCCAATCGCTGAAATAATGCCTAAGCCAGTGACAAATATCTTATCGCCCATTATGCTGAACTGTAATACTAAGGATTCTTGATCGGGCTCTTGGACTGGATATATTCAGCCATGGTCCTGATGGATTTGAAGATCGCCTTGCCTTCCTGTGGATTGGAAACTTTAATTCCGTGATTCTTCTCAAGCAGGACAATCAGTTCCAATGCGTCAATGGAGTCTAATCCAAGACCAGCGCCAAACAAGGGTGCATCTGTATCAATGTCTTCTTTCTTAAGGTCTTCAAGGTTTAAGGTCTGGATGATCTCTTCTTTTAATTTGTCAATTAATTCTAATTCGTTCATGATATTATTTATTAAAAAGTTGGTTTAAATTTTCTGTTGTATGTTCGATAGCGAGTACACCCGGAGTTTTTTCGACTGTATATAAAAATGCCTTGTATTTATGCTCATAAAAATCAACATATCCACTGATGCAAGCATCTGTGGTTTTGAGGTTTAAAAGGATATTATGATAGTTCTCCATGAATTCCGGATTAAAGTTTTCAAAGATAAATAAAGAATTTTCTCCTTTTATACTATTTCTTATGGCAATTTCACCGATTAAAATATTGGGCAGGGTATAGACAAACACAGCAGGACTCGGGAAAAAGTTGTCTTTATCGGAGATGGTGGATTGGTGTTCTGTGTCAATATCCAATGAGGAAGCACTGTTGGATATAACGATGGCAATCCGGTCGCGATTGTATTTTTCCGTTATGTTATTGGTTTTAAGCAGCAATTCCGATGCAATAAACGCTAATTTACAAAGGTTGTCCATCTTGTAAAATTTCGGATAGTCGGTCTTGAAATGCTTATAAACTGATTTCATGAAATCCGCTTCAGCGACATTTTCTCCACCCCTGAAGACCTCTTCGTTGTTTAACACAACCTTACCGGATTCAATCTTGCAATAGGACGTTATGTAATTCATGTCGCTCATTGTTTCTGGAAAAGTACCGCAGCATTACATCCGCCAAATCCTGCAGCAGTTTTCAGGCAATTGACGATTTCAGCGCTTGTTGTTTTTGTTATGACATTTAAAGGCTTTGTAACCCCGGGTTCCTTGTAATTGTATGTTCCTATCAATGTATTTTCCTTCATTGAATGGATGGCCATGATGGATTCAATAATCCCTGCCGCCCCCAGCGTGTGACCAAAATAACTCTTCAGGCTGTTAAGTGGTACGTCCGATAAATGCGCATCCGCCATGGCCAGTGATTCCATTTCGTCATTGAACAAGGTGGCCGTGCCATGCCCTGAAATATAATCTATTTCGGAAGCTGGTATACCTGCTTCCTCCAGGGTGTTGCTGATGGCCAAAAGCAAGCCGTCCCCAGTGCGGGAAGGACCTGAAATATGATTGGCGTCATTGGAACTGGAACCACCTTTCACTACAATGACCGAATCGTCGTTTAAAAGAGATTTGTCATTGGTCAGGACCATGGTTCCACAACCCTCACCCAATGATATGCCATCCCTGGAAGCATCATACGGTTTGCACACTTCCTTGCTGACCGCTTTAAAGGATTCGAATCCGGAGACAACGAAATTTGTTAAGATATCCACCCCTGACACAATGATGCTGTCATATTGGGAGCTGTCAAGCATTCTTTTGCCAAGTATGATGGCCAGCACCCCTGAAATGCAGGCATTTGAGACCACCAGCGGTGTGTTGGGGTTTTTGAAATGCGTGGCAATCATATCAGCCGTCTTCCATATCATCTTGCGGTCTTTATCAAACTTTTTTAGGTTCGCCGGTTCTAATAGGTCAATATTGCCCTTGGTAGTGGAAATGACAAGCAATGTCCTTTCACTTTTTACATCAATTTTAGGATTTTGTTTTATGACACTTTCAATGGAAAGTATCATCAGCTGTTCCAAACGCGTATAGCTTATATCCGTATTCAGCTTTTTGAATTCAGAGCGTAGTCTGTCAGAATCAATAAGTGCTGCGCATACGGGTTCAAAATACAGCTGCGGATCATCATGCACCAGTACACCGGTTTTCATCTGTTTTAATTGCCCGAAATTCTCCTCACTTGTAAACCCAAGTGGTGAAATGACATTCATGGCAGCTATATAGGTATCAGATTTCATTGACGTGCGCGTGATGGGTTAAATATTTCTTTTTCCATGCCTTTAAAAAATCAGGGATGGTGATATACAATTGATAATCCAGCGTGACGAAGACCTGTATGGATTCCCCGGTTGCAACAAGTTCATTGTCCGAGGTCCTGAATATTTTATAATGAAACACCAGTTTGGATGCAGCTGTATTGATATATGTGGTTTCAATGATCACGCTGTCACCATATTTCACAGTCTTTTTAAAATCAACATTGATATTGACCAATGGTGTTGCAAAACCGGCCTTGTAAACATCCAGGTACCCAAGTTCATAAGCCTTGCCGAAGGCTTCCCTTCCGTCTTCAAAGAACTTGATGTAATGACCGTGCCAGACAATCCCCAAAGAGTCCACTTCATTAAACCTGACGCTTACTTCAGTGCGGTTAACCAATTGCAGTGCCTTTTTATTTTCTTTCGTCATTTACTGAATAATTAATTTACCGATAAGATTTGGTCGTATTGATGACATGAGAAATACCGACTGTGGCCACAAAAAACAATAGCAGTTTTAATGCATACGGGAAAACGGATCCTACAGTGCCATAACTGATAAAGATTTCATGAAAAGCGCTCAATGCCCAGTATAAAGGGGAAATTTCAGCAAGGAACCGTATGGAATCCGGCATGATATAGACCGGCACCCATATCCCTCCCAGGGCCGCAAGTATGACGATGGAAACAGCTCCGAATGTTGTAGCCTGCTGGTGTGTGTTGAATATTGTACCTACAAGGATCCCGCTTCCGGTAGCAGCCAATCCACATGAAATGGCTATTAATGCAATGGCGGCGATATTGGTTCCTATCACCAATTTGGGCAGGCCTAATAAAGGCATCAGGTAGATACCAACCATCAGCATCAGGACACATTGTATTAAGCAGATGACCAGGTAAGCGGTAATCTTTCCGGCCATGACGGTGGTATATGAACCCGGCATCGTACGCAGGCGGAGGTAACTGCCATCATCCCTTTCCTTAATCAGGCTGCCTGCCATTGACAATACGATAAAGAACATTCCAAAGATGGTCCAGGCCGGGACATTGTGTTGCACTGAATTCAAGGAAAAATTTTCACGCTCACTTTCTATCGCATCCCTCTCGCTGAAACTGACAAAATCACTCATGACATCTTTATTCTTGTCTGCGCTGTCTTGCGTTACGCCAAGTTCCTTTATAAACATATCCAGCATTGTAAAAGTGGAGAGTTTTGATGAAAACTGCCTGAGTGAGCTCATGATAGACGCCTTGAAGGATTTTTTAGTACCCGGTGCAAAGTATACATTGATGTACAGATCCCTATTTGGGGTATAAGGCAGGCCCTTACCCAAGGAATCTTCCGAACCCATCTTATGTGCGACAAATTTTGCGACATTGGCCTTAAAGCTGTCTGATGCGTTGACAGGGATGACAATGCCAATTTCATACTTACTTTTTGCTATGTATCCTTTAGCCTCACTTTCAGGAATCGAGAGTTCATTGATTACAAATATCTTTGATTTTTTTAAACCGTCTTCCAATGTTTCCCCCAATACGCCGGTATCATTGTTCACAAGCAATAAGGGTATCTTCAATTCCTGATAATCCCTGAAAGGGGCATCCTGTATCAGGGCCATTAAGGCAATCATGACGATGGGCATGACAAACAAAATTGCCAGGCCTCCCCTATCTCTCAATAGGACCAATAATTCCTTCTTAATGGTTGCCAGCAATCTTAACATCAGTCCCTTAATTTTTTACCTGTTAATTTTAAAAATAGTTTTTCAATATTCTCTACTGAATGTTCCCTGATCAGATTTTCAGGGGTACCGCTGATCTTGATATGACCCTCATCGATGATGGCTATGTGGGAACACAGGTTTTCCGCCTCTTCCATCAGGTGTGAGGTATATATGATGGTTGTTCCCTGCTTGTTCATCTTATGCAGGAATTCTGTTATGACCGTGCGCGATTGCACATCAATGCCAACCGTGGGTTCATCCAGAAATAATATTTTTGGCTCATGCATGATACCCGCAATCAAATTAAGCCTTCTTTTCATTCCACCGGAATAGGTTTCAACCCTTTTTTTTGCATTTTTTTCGAGGCCGAAAATATCCAGGTAATGCCTGATCTTTTCTTTTAAGACATCACCCTTCAGTCCGTACATATTGCCGATGTACTGAAGATTTTCATACGCTGTAAGGGTAGGGTACAAAGCTATTTCCTGGGGAACAACGCCAATGATCTTTTTTATTTCACCCGCCTTTTTTTCAAGTGACAAGCCGTGAATATGCACGGTCCCTGAAGTAGGTTTTATTAATCCGCACAGAATTGAAATAGTGGTGGTTTTCCCGGCTCCATTGGGGCCTAAAAGACCAAAAATACTTCCTTTATCAACACTGAAGGAAATGGAATTTACAGCAGGAGCGGTTGAACCTTTATAAATTTTAATGAGGTTCTCGACCTTTATCGACTCCCGGGTTTCCATTATTGCCTTTACTAATCCTTCTTTAAAAATATTTTCATCTCACACTCCGCTATCGTATCGCTGTTTTGCGTGACAATTCCCCTGATCAGGGTGACATCAAATATCACATGTTCAATGACAACTTCAGTCATTACTTCACTTCCCGCCTTTGGTAATTTAACGATAGTGAGTTTTTTGACGGCGCCGATATACCCCACGGGCGGTTTCACTTCTTCTCCTTTATTGGCCATCTGCGATGCCATGTAACCTGCTCTTAATGCGGCGGTCTGGGCAATGTTTTCTATTATTCCCGGTTCTTTAAAAAAACCGTTTTCGCAAAAGATATTGTCTTCAGGTATTGTAAACCCTGAAACCGTCCTGGTTTCATCATTGTACCAGAGGGTATCCACCATTTCTATGGGGGGTTTTTGGGGAATAAGCGCTGACACTTCTTTTCCCTTTAACAATGGTAATGTGAATGTGCCGTTCAAATTAAACTACGGTTAATACTGCATTGGCATAAGAAAAACGGGCGCTTTCAGGAATTGTCAAGGCTATTTTTTGTCCCTTGACGAGTTTTCCCGATTCCATCAGTTCGTGTAATGCTATAAATATGGATGCGGAGCCTATGTTTCCTTTTTGGTAAAGGTTGATAAACCATTTTTCCATTGGAAGTTCAACACCATATTTCTTCATTTCCTCGTCCACTTTTGAACGGAAATAATCTGAAGAGATATGTGGCAGGAACCAATCTATACTTTGAGGGTCAACATTGTGTTTTTTAAACAACTCTACATACTTCATGGTACCCAACCTCGCAATATTCTTATCCAGTAATTTGGTGTCCTGTTTCATGGAGAATATTGATTTTTCAATCCATTCCTTTGGTTTGTATTCCGACCATCCATGAAGATTCCCTTCTTCATCCTTTTCTGAACCCATGTACATGCAGGTTTCCATTTCATTGGCAAATGAACAGATCTCTATCCATTCGATACGCAATGAAAGTTCATCCTTGTTGGGTTTGTTGGAAAGCAATACCGCCGCAGCGCCATCTGACAACATCCAACGCAAAAACTCCTTTTCAAATCCGATGATCGGGTTTTCTTCAAGTTCCTTTAGTTTTTTGGCTTCCTCCTCAAAATTGGTGGCAGACATCCAGCTCGATAATTTTTCAGACCCTGTTGTGACGGCATTGTTTGTGTTTCCGGTCAGGATGGACATGTGGGCATATTTCAAGGCATTCATACCTGAACAGCATGAACCTGAAAAAGAGATCGCTTCAATAGGCCTTGATTTCAACAAACCATGCACCATGACCCCATGGGCCGGTAATATCTGGTCAGGAGAAGTGGTTCCGCTAGTCAGTAATTCAATATCATCCAGTTTAAAGTCATCCGTACACAAGCCCCTGATCGCTTCGGCTGTGAGCTCTGCATTCGTATGGGTATCCACCCCGTGTTTATCCTTAGCGTAATAACGATTTGTTATCTTATTGTTCCTTAATATAATCGCCTTGGATCTCGACTTGGCACCTCCTACAAAGCCAAGGTAATCCTCCATTTCATCATTGTTAATGGGATTCCCGGGTAATAAAGTTGCAATTCTATTAATGTATACGACTTCGTTCATTACTATAATTTTGGTTTCTTAAATGGGTTTATTTGCAAAAAACGCAAAGATAAGTAATTTAGGATAGTTTAAAGGTAAGATTGTCGTTTTTTTTAATTTTTCTGGCGGAGGAAGTTTTGTGAATGATAATTGATTTCACTTTTGATTCTTTTTGGAAAAATCAAGGGTATTATCCTTGAAACAATAGTTATCACAGGTGAAAGGATAAAGATGGCAATTGGCAATACAATGCCGAAGATGCGCACCCTGGTCCTTCGTTCGCTGCTTCCCGAAGTTCCCTTTTTTGAAATATAGTTTGCATACAGGGGAAATAACACCTTGCCACGCCCTTCCAGCAACATCAGGTTTGACTTGATGTTGATTGCGCCTGCTTCTATCAACTCATTTTGAAGTGTCGTGTAATCATTTGCCTGGAGGTGCTGATTGACTATTTCGCCGTATTTAGGGGCATTTTCCCTCAAATCCCGGTCAGAAACACCATATTTTGGGAAAAATCCTAAAAATTTTTCCTTGATGCCTCCCAAAGCAAAGGCCAAAACCGTTACCAAACTGGTCAGATTACCTGATTTATCAACAAAAGTGACGTTCCCAACCAGCTTTGCACCTAAATGATCCAATGCCACCTTCATCTTTTCCTGGGCATTCAGCCACATATTCCTGCAAGCCAGTACAGTTATGACCTCCTTGTCTTTTAACAATGTTTTGGCCTCCGGGCTCATCAAAAATGAGTTGACCGGTATTGAAACCGACAAAAACCAGGGCTGATAGGCGATGATGACCAGGTCATAATGCTCATCCTTGTTGAAGGAGAATGGTTCCAGGTCACAAGGCAATCCCTGGACTGTCTCAGGAAAAGCATCAAAAAACTGCATGTATGACCAGGGAAACGGGAAAGGTCTTTGAGGCTTGATCTGTTCGTAATACAGTTTTACTGTTTCGCTCTTTTCAAGTGGTTCTAAAGTTGCTTTTATCGCTTGGTGTAACTGTCCTGATTGTGTAAAATAGATTACGAGAACTTTTTTCATGTTGAATTTTAAACAATAATTTGGCTTTTTGCCTGTTTATCTGCCCTTTTCATTGCTTTTATCTTCATCAAATTCAAGCGTCAATGTTTCCGACTTTAATTTTAGGGGACTTACTTCTGCAAAAGCTGCATTCCATTTAATGAACATGTCCACTTTTTGCATATCATTTGCTTTACCCTTAGGCATCCTGTCTCCGTCCCATATCACATTGAATGATTCACTTTCTCCCGGAAAGATAAATAGCGGATATGACCTTGCGAACAATCCTGTTGGTTTAACGCAGGCATATTCATTTCCATCTGGCATTTTTACACCTATCCTTAAAGGATTTACCACGCCTACCTTCGTGCCATTATAAGTACATTTGAATTTTACAATGGTCTTGTCCGTTTCCTTATCCAGCTTGATCATGCTCATCGAAAAATCACCGATCTTGAATTCGTTTTGTGAAGGTGGAAGTTTATAATCTTCGGCAGGTATGCTGCTTTCACCAATTGCCACCCTGTAAATGCCATCCATCGTGAACGTATAATTCCTGACATCTTTATAACCGGCACCCGGCAATGAAACCACGATAGAACCGACGTCATTGGGACGGATTACTTCCCAGTTCTTGTTTTTAGGTGTCAGTTCTTTGCCATCAATAATGAACTTGCTTTCCTGGGGTTTGTAAATGATATAATCTCTTGTCTTGTTGGAAATAAATATCTTGAATTTTGTTTCTTTATCAGTAGAAACCGCATCATCAACAGTAATTGTAGCTTCATTGGTTTCAATGGTCGAATTTTTGTAAAACACCTTCTCGTATTTCACGCCGTTGTCCTTCTTCTGTGAAAATACCATGCTAAATGTACAGGCAATGAAGGCGATGCCCAATGTTAATTTTTTCATTTTATTTTATAGTTGGTTTAATTAATGTCAATTTTTATGCCGCGTTAATTATTTGTAATCAATGTGATAAATCACTGAAACCAGTTATAACTTCATTTTTTTAAGTTTTATGAAAGCTTGTTTTTCTATTGCAGATATCTCTTCCAATAAATCCGCGCAAACCTCAAAATCCTTTTGTTCATTATTAATCCTGCCTTTATAAATCCTTCCCATTTGTATTGCGCTTTCACGCCAAAGGTCACCTGACCTTGTGAAATCCTCGGACACTTCCATCAATTTCTCCTGGTTGATATAATTGGCGGCCTGCTCTAAAAACGCCGCATAAATATACCTGAAACCTCCACCACCTGTTCCTATTTCCTCCTGCATCCTCACAATTTGGGCCAGGTATAAACCCGCTTTTCTCGGACCGAGCTTATCCCTCCATTTGCGAATTTGCCCTGATGTATACTTTATGCCCGATACCCCACCGATACTGCCCGGTATATAAAGCATTTCCCTAACACTCCGCTTGATACCCGCCTGTATCCCCTTTTTAATCATTTCAGTACTCACGTCACCAACGGTTTCCGGAAAATAGATGTGGCCTTTGGGTGCAAGCGGCCCTTTTGCAAACCTTACCTTTAACATGTCTTCTTCAGACAATGAGGTGACTGTTTCCATTACAGGATCACTGATCAGGTACTGTCCGTCCTCCTTACCGAATACAATCAGGTTATGGGCGTTAAAATGAAAACGATATTCCGGTGGAAAATAAGGAAGGTTAAACACGCCCACCTGGCAACCTACCGGCGCGCCTTTCAAGAGGATATCATCCAGGTATTTCTGCGCTACTATTTCATCACTGAATTTCTTGTGTTTTACCCCAATTCCCAAGGCCCTGCATGTACGGTTGAAAATCCATCCGGGCATTGACCTGTAGGTGATGGCAGGACCGTTGCTGATTGTCAAAAAGGGTATGTGAAGGTAAAAAATGCCTGAGCCCATGCCAAATGCCAATGGCTCGGTGATAAAATCCAATCCATGATATCTCAGAAGGCTGGTTGTTGCCCCATTTTCGCAATGCGCCGCCTGTATATGCTTAAATTCTTTTTCCAATATTCTGTTGTTTAACCTTTAAAATTTTTTAATTCTTCTATACTTATTTCAAACGCCTTGGCATATTTACCCAGTTTCCTGTCACTTAACTTTTCAAAAATACGGGGTTTCATGTGTCTTTTTATCGTGAAACCCCAAAAACCTGTATAAGCAGATAAAACAGGAAAATCCATCAATTTTAATTCCATAAAATAATAGACCGGGCTTTTTATTCCATTCCTTACATCTTCACGCGCCTTTTCAACACGTTCATGAATGTCGTCCCATGCATTGTCCAAAGCGTCTTTTTTAACTTCCCATCCTGTACTTAACCCTGTGGTGTATTTGCCATCCTGGTTTTTTACATACAACAATTCCCTGGTCATCGCTTCCAGAGCGCTTTTATCCTGAGGCAGTTCTTCCTTTTTCATTGGTTTTGATTTATTGTCTGGTTATGATGAAACAATTCCTTTTCAATATTTGATATACATATTTCAAAAATGTCACCGCGATCCACGTCAATGTTTTGTTCTGCTTTATTTGCCAATTCCATTGCCTCGTCAGCAGTCAGATTACACCATGTTTTGCAGGTCAACTCAATATCTTTTGTCAGGGCATTTGCCTGCATGCGATTTTTTGTAGCCAATATGGCCCCTGTTGCCAATTGTGCCTGGTGTTCCCCTGATGCTGAAAAAAGCGATTTCAAAACCTCTTCATTACATCCGCCAACAAAGGCAGTGGCTACTCCCAAACCTCTCCATAGTTGAGTGTGCCTGTCGGCAGGAAAACCCTGGATCATCCTGTGCACATTTTCGATATCACCCTTGCAAATATACCAAATACTTCTGCCAATCCCCCGGTCAAATGCCCCGGACAGCTTATTTTGATATTCTGCCGGTATGACCAGGAGTTTAATGGATTGCCTCTGCCTGAAAATACCGTTATAATATCCGATTCCATCTATCACCCTGCTGCGCATGATGGGGTCAATCTGTTCCAGCAAAGCCAGGGCAGGGCGACCGTTCTGCGCAATTGCCCAACCAAGTCCTGCATGCACCAGCGCCAAATGGTCCTGCGCGTATACATTCGTAAATTCAAGCCATGATGTTAAGGAATCACCTTTTGACAAGTCGTTTAATGCAATTCCCATGGAAACACTCTCGTAGGCAATGGAACGGAATTCGTTGTCAGTATCCTCCAGTTTTGCAATGATTGTTTTTAAATCATCCCCACTTTCAACAAGGTTTTGAGCATACTCAAAAACCTCCCTGATCTTATCCATGTTAATTGAAACTTCCTGTATAGGATTCATCAGCTTGTTATCTTTTCACCATAAAACCACATCACCCGTACATCCTTTGTAATGGCCGGATCCGGGGCAATTGCCAAATCACTTGTAGTGTCAACCTCTTCAATCAAACTTATGGAATACGGATTGATTTTCATATCCACCGGTGTGCCTTTTACCTGGTGACTTACAAGGCGGAATATCGTGGCGGCAATCTGTTCCAATGTATGCATGTTTGTTGTTATCTGTTTCAATAATTCCCTGGTCTCGTGCTCTACCGGTATCCCTTCCTGGAACCTGCGCATATATTCCAGGTCGAATGGGTCAATATACCGGTTTGAGAATATTTCATGTTCATGTGGTAACCATTGAAGAAACAGGTCCTGCATGCGTTTGTTTAATTCCTGGAATTTTACGCCAATTCCATTTGTGGTCATGAACAACTCTTTTAATACCGTCAGATTTGTAAATCCCTTGTTTGTAAATAAGAGGCATGGAACCGACCAGTAAATGGCCCAATCCCAGAAAATTTTTATGACCATGATCTGGGTATTCCCCATTAATTTATATTTATCCTGGTATATGGGAAGCCAACTTGTAAACCACCTCAAATGCGTCTGTTCATATATTTCCGCGCGCATTGAAATGTCCTCCCCTGCAAGATCCCTTAAGATCAGGTCGCTTAGCCATGTATTGTTCAATGAGATAAAATCACTGCCGGGTGAATAGAACGGGTCCAGGAAGGCCCCTGCCTCACCTGTAACAGCCCATCGTTCGTTTGAGTATATCCTTTTGCTGTCATGCGCGAAATGCTTAAGTATCCTGAAGTCCATCAGGTCTTCCTTGGGCGGGCACACTTTTGACAATGCCAACGGCTCATTCACCCTTATCCATTCTACCGCCTTTTCATATGTGTTGATGGTATGGAAGGGGTGCAGATCTTCATCTGCAACTATACCAATACTTGTATTTTTGGAACCCAGTGGAATCACCCATAACCAATAACCCGAGTCCATGAAATGCACAGTGCTCAGGTAGCGCAGGTGAGGTGCCAGCAGGTTTTTCCATTCTCCATTTTCACTCCATTCATCAATATCTATCACGCCCTTCACCCTCCACCATACCGCATTCACATCATGGGGTGCCTCTTTTTCAAACTTGAGCTTGCGTTTCAAAAGGTTAAACCTGCTTGTGGCGTCAACTACCCATTTGCCGGTCACGCTCATTTCCTCACCGCTTTGTGTAAAGATGACTTCATGTCCGTCTTCCGAGAAATTCACATCCCTTGCACGTGATCCGAGTATGATCTCAGTGCCCAGTTCCTTTGTAAGTTTTTCGAGGTAGTTTTCAAAAGTCCCCCTGTCAAGCTGGTGGCTGGGAGTGGGTAGTTTTAATCTCGGGCCCAATTCGACCCGGCTTGATATATCTTCCTTGGTGCCATTCTTGAAAAAGAAACGCAACCCGTGTTTTGGCAATTCATGTTCTTCGAGGTAATCCTTCAAACCCAGGACTTCCCTGAAATAATGCGTTGCAAGTTCTACTGTGGATTCACCAACTTTATGCGCAGCAGTTGGTGCAGAACTTTTCCTGCTTTCCAATATTAAGATGGAAATGTCAGGATTGGCTTGTTTTAGCTGGATTGATAGGGTCAGACCCGCTAAACCTCCTCCTGCTATGATAACATCATATTTCTTATTCATAATTTATTTTTTCTTGTTCTTTCCAGAATGGAAAGTAGTTGAACCATTGTTCAGGATACAAATGAACCATTTTTTCAAATTCTAGAATGTACTGGTCAAGTAACTCTTTTACCGTTGAATTAGTCTGTTCTTCAGTTCTTGTCTTTTTAACCTGTATAGGTTCTGTTGCAAAGAAATGATAATGAGTCGAGGTTTCCTTGATGGCAAAAACCACCGATATGGGCACCCCGAATTTAGCAGCAAGGATAAACGGGCCTGCAGGGAATCTTGCCGTTTTTCCTAAAAAAGTTGTTTCTATTGTTGGTGCATTATTGCGGTAACGGTCACCGTGCAAGACCACCAACTCGTTATTTGAAAAGGCATTGTGAAGTTCAATAATATGTCCCAGGTCATCATCCTTTATGGCGATGATATTGATGTTCTTCTTTTTCTGTACTTCATCCATGAATTTCTTAATGTTCTCCTTTTCATTTTCGTACATTAAAATATTAAACTTCGTATTCAACCTGTTGAGCAATTGCCCGGCAATTTCCCAGTTCCCGATATGGCCGCTGACCAGGATTCCTCCTTTGCCGTTCGCGGCAAGTTTATCCAGGTTTTTGCCACCTTCATGATTGACGGTAAAATTAGTTTTAACACCGGCCAGCAAAGCTACTTTATCCAGCAGCGTTTGCCCGAAAATATAATAGTTTTTATACATTTTCAGGAAAGTGGTGAGTTTTTTATATTTTAATATATGATTAAAATAGAAATATAGATTTTTATTGGCTTTGAAGGAAAACAGGAAATAATATAATGCTACAAATCTTAAGAAAAAATAAGCTATTTTTAACCCTAAATGGTTAAGAATGAAAACAAATATTTTTACTCCGAAAAGGCTGGCATTCGTTTTCCCTTTCCAATTTGCCATTCGTCTTTAGTTGGTGGATTCTTTTGCCAATACCTTGCCGTTCACATAGTCGTAAAAATCCTGGAAAGTACTGATATTGATAAAATCTTCTGCAATTACCTTAAAACCGAATTTATCTTCAATAATTACAACTAAATCAACATAATCCAAACTATCCAGGTCCAGTGTTTCACGCAGATTGGCGCCTGGAACTATCTTTTCAGCTTCAACTTCAAATTCAGCAATCAAAAACTCGTTGATTTTCTCTTTTATTTCTAATTCTGTCATAGTATTATGGGGTTATTTGTATTTTTTAATGATTAATGTTGAATTCGTGCCGCCAAAACCGAAACTGTTGGATAAAAACATGTCAATATTCTTGTCAATGGTTTTTGTGGCGATATTTAGTTTTGCTGATGATTCATCCGGATTTTCAAAATTGATATTCGGGGCGACAAAATCGTTCTGCATCATCAGTGTTGAATACACTATTTCGCTCGCACCTGCCATCCAGCATTCATGTCCGGTCATGGATTTCGTTGAACTGACCAGTGTATTACATCCTGCAAAAACCTGGTCAATCGCCTGTGCTTCGGTAAAATCACCACCTTGTGTTGAAGTGGCATGTGCATTGATATAATCTATTTCTGAGGCCTTGACTTTTGCATCCTGCAGGGCCATGTCCAGTGAACGGACCTGACCGTCTACATTGGAGTTTGAAATATGATCCCCGTTTGAAGAAAAACCATAACCAACTACTTCCGCTATGATATTGGCTCCCCTTTGTATTGCACTTTCGTAACTTTCTAAGATAACGGTTGCCGCTCCTCCGCTTGGAACAAGCCCATCCCTATCCCTGTCAAAAGGGCGGGACGCTTTTGCCGGCTCATTTTCCCTTATTGAAAATGCACTCAACCCGTCAAAACTTCCAAAGGCATAAGGATTAACTTCCTGGGCACCACCACAGATGATCTGTTTCTGCAAGCCCCACTTGATCATCAGGTAACCCAGGCCAATGGCATGTGAACCGCTGGCACAAGCCGCGCTGACCGTAAAATTTATACCTTTTAACTTGAGAATGGTCGAGAGGTTCATGGTGACCGTGCAATTCATGGATTGAAATATAGAACCCGAGCCCAGCAAAGTAGTATCGTGTTTTAAACGGATGGTATCAATTGCCTGACTGACAGCCTTTGCAGAACTATCATTTCCGTATAATATGCCAACCTCGTTTTTTTCTATCCAGTCGATATCCATTCCCGCATTTTTCAAGGCTTCAATTGTCGCCATATAAGCATATTCCGCTTCTTCAGATAAACCAATTCGCGCTCTCCTGTCCAAAAGGCCTTTTAATTCAGGTTTAGACACGATGCCGGTTAGCTTTGAGCGATAACCCCATCCTTCCCTTTCCGGGTCAATACCAATACCCGATTTTCCGGTATATAAAGAGTTTTTTACATCATCCAGATTATTGCCTAAACAAGACCATGCCCCCAACCCAGTAATACAGACCCTATTGTTCATTCCTGATAAAAAATTTCAAAAATGCAAAGGTAATGATTTCCTTACTTTAAAATAAACAATATTTTTAAATAAATGCAGCCCCGTTTTTAAGCCAATTTGAAGGTCAATTTTATATTGTGGTGTAAACTCTATATTTTTGTCTGTTTAAATATGACAAAGCTGAATACCACATTAATCCTACAGAATATGAGGAACTTAAATATTCTTTTACTTATTACCATATTTATTCATTAACTATATGGGAAATACGGAAGAATTTGATACAATTGTTATTGGCTCCGGAGCAGGTGGTCTGGCTTCAGCGGTTTGCCTGGCAAAAGCCGGACAGAAAGTGCTGGTTTTAGAGCAGCATTATGTGCCGGGTGGCTGGTGTCACAGCTTTCATATCCATGGACAACGTTTCAGCCCCGGAGTGCATTACATCGGCCTGCTGAATGAAGGGGATTCAACTGACCTGTTGTACAAAGGTTTAGGCATTGCAAATGACCTGGTTTTTTTCAGGATGAACAAGGATGGATATGAACATTGTTTGCTTGGCGATACAAAGTTCGATATTCCGGTAGGATTGAATAATTTTTACGAAGACCTGGCAGCGAAATTTCCGAAAGAACGAAAGAACCTGAAAAAGTATCTCGACCTTGTCCAGCAAATAAGTGTCGAGGTTTTTTTAATTCCCAAGATGCGCACTTTCTGGGACCATGTCACCATCGCTTACCGAACCCGTCACATGGGCAAGTACGGCTTGTTCAGCCTGAAAAGGGTGATTGACTGGTATATCAAGGATCCACTGTTAAAATCCATACTGAATGTTCAATGCGGCGATCATGGATTACCGCCTTACAAAGCCAGTTTCCTTGTGCATTGTGTGTTGATGAGCCATTATTTTGAAGGTGCATTTTATCCCATGGGTGGCGGAGCGGCCATTGTGAAGGGGATGACCAATGTTTTAAAGAAACATGGAGGAGAATTGAGGGTAAAACAAACCGTAAAGAAGATTTTAATAAAGGATAAACAGGCTTATGGTGTTGAGCTTTCAGATGGCAGGCAAATTTTTGCAGGCAGGGTTATATCCAATGCCGACCCTTCCATCACCTATTTAAATTTAGTGGGAAAAGAAAACCTGAGTGAGAAATTAGTGAAGAAACTGTCCAAAACCAAATATTCGGTTACATCCCTGATACTGTTTTTAACACTGGATATGGATGTGAAAAAGGCAGGTATAGACTCTGGAAATATATGGTCGCTCAGGAATGAGGATATCGATGGCATATATGATGAGCTGGTAGGAAAAGACCCCTTTGAAGGAAATGAGTTCCCGGCAGTTTTTATCAGCTGTACGACCCTCAAGGATCCCATTTCATTTAATGGCAGGTACCATAGTTTTGAAGTTGTGACATTTATTGAATACGACAGCTTTAAGGATTTTGATTCGGATAGTCAATATCACTCGGCTGATTACAACAAGCAAAAAGAGAAGATCATTAATAAGTTCCTGAACAATGTAGAGAAAGTAATTCCGGGTGCAAGACAGCATATCATTCAGGCCGAATTGGGAACACCAAAAACAAACAGATACTTCGTCAACACAACGGACGGGAATGTTTATGGTACAGAAAAAAGATTCAACCAGATCGGTCCCTTTTCATTTAAAAACAAGACCGAAATTAAAGATCTTTACCTCTGCGGTGCGAGCACATTGTCACATGGTGTAGCCGGTGCTGCATATTCGGGGGTTGAAACGGCTGCAATCATCCTGGGCACTACTTCAGAAGAACTTTTGAAGGACCAGGAAAACCAAAAAATAAGGATTTATGATGCAGAGGATGAATCGAACTGGCCTTCATGGGTTCATCAAAAGA
>JANWHK010000130.1 GCA_025450395.1 Bacteroidia bacterium | reverse complement strand
ACCGGGTTTTCATTGCTCGCAAAAACCACCATTTGTTTGGCGTGATAGTAAACATTTCTCACTTCAACAGATCCCTTTACGATATAAATTGCGCGTTCTGAATAATTCGCCGGCAATGTTGCCTTTGCAAAAGGCTTTAAAGCCACATGGATATAAAAAAGGGGTGAATGAGTGGAAACCTGGCTTTTGACACCAAAGGCTTCACCCGCAATGAGTCGCATCCATAATCCTTCATCTGTTACTAAAGGCAGGTCTTCTTTTTTATAGTTTTTGAAAGTCGGATCTGACTCTTCATCCTTTTCAGGGAGCGCAACCCAGGTTTGAAGCATCTCCAGTTGTCCCCCTGCAAGAATGGCCGGATTTTCAAATCTTTCAGAATGGGAAATTCCCTTGCCTGCAGTCATCCAGTTGACTTCACCCGGCTTTATGACCTGTTCCACTCCGAGACTATCCCGATGCGTAACTTCTCCATTAAACAGGTAACTTACAGTAGACAAACCAATATGCGGGTGAGGCAATACATCCATTTCATGATGTTCAACACCCTGCAGTTTTACCGGGCCGGCGTGATCCATAAAAATAAACGGTCCAACCATTCTTCTTCTGCGAAAGGGAAGAATCCGGTTTACCGACATCTGTGGCCCGATAAAGGCGGTGCGCGCATCAATTACAAGTTCAGGCATATTAAACTGCTAAATTAATACAATACTATGAAAAAAGCTTTACGCTATTTTTTTTAATTAGGCAACACACATCTATAAGAACCTTCACACCTTGCGGTTTCGCCCTCGTTTTTTGTTTTATCTAAATTGATGTAATCACCGCAGTTATTTCATTTTTTGGCGAATGTCTGGTATATTTGTGTTATCATTAACTAATATGTACCGTAAACTTCCAATTGTTTGTAATCAATAATGAACAGGTTAATTTTTTACCTTATTATTTTCTTCTTAAAAACTCATTTTGCCTGTGGTTTAAGCCCTGATTCTTCGAATCGGTTTATTTCTTTTCATTTGAACAAAAGAGTGATGAATCCTGTTGGTGCGAATGAATCTTCTTTTTCCAACTGTTATATCTATTCCTTTGCTACAGTTGTGCAAAAACGTATATTTTCATACAGATCTATACATATAAATGGATTTACTGGGCTAACATTCCAGGTAATGGAGGTTGGAAGGATCAACCCAATAGAAAACTACAGTGATATAAACCAAGATGTTAATGCGCGTTCGATGATGTTAGGCTTTAATTCGGGTATTTCACTGGAGAAGAATATTCTAAAAATAAAAAATAGCAGGATATCATTTAGCGCAGGGTTATGGAGTAATGGAATATTTGCCAATACCATTAAATCGAAAACGATACTACATGAAAGAAATGATTTTTTGGGTAAGGATTCAGTCGTTATTGATTTCAAAAGAAATACAAATTTCTATGTGAATACATTTTATCAATTAACCTTAAAATCAAAATATAAAAAGACTGCTGTGATCAGTGGAATAAAATTATTGATACAACCTTCTAATGGGGTTTACACTAATATTGAATACAGATTCTTTATAACAAAAATTGCTAATATGACAGGTAGCACTTATCGCTTTATTGATGATGCCCCACAGATAGTTTTGTTTTTTGGTATTTCTATTTAACAATCAGGCACCCCAAAAATTAAGGGGAAAACTGTACAAATAGTTTTCCCCTTTTATATATACAGAAGAACGTTGGTTCCCGCTGTTTTCAGGTTTATGATTGCGATAATCGCTATAGACCTGTTGTTGTATATTTTTTACACCACAAAATTCCGAAGGACTGGCGTGAAATATTTACATGAAATTCAGAAAATATTATATGATTCCTATAGTCTGCATATTGGATGTAGAAGGGATTCAGATATTAAGGGGATTGATTTAGAGAATTTTCTGTTGTTGGAATGCCGCCTGCAGCACACATCCCCCTGCGCTCTCCGCCTGAGGCGAAGGGAATTCATTTCATTGGGATTAATTCCCTGCACTCTGCAGGATGTCATCAATCACTCTTCTGTCATTGCTCAGGCGTGGCACTTTATGCTGACCGCCCAGTTTGCCCTTCTTTTTTAACCAGTTGTAAAATGTATTGATGGGCATGGATTGTATCTTCGGCATTTTCAAGGCGATGTCTTTATGCCTTTTGGCTTCATAGTCGCTATTGACTTCCTTTAACTTGCTGTCAAGGGCCGATGCAAAATCATGTATGTTATGTGGTTCTTTTTCAAATTCTATCAGCCATTCATGGCCGGCGTAATTATCACTGGCCAGGTAGACCGGCGCAGCCGTATATTCCCTCACCTTGCTGTCGGTGACACTGCAAGCATGCGCAATCGCCCGCTCGGCATTCTCTATCACCACTTCTTCACCGAAGGCATTGATGAACAGTTTTGTCCTTCCCGTAATCGTGAATTTATATGGATCGGTGCCCGAAAAAACAATGGTATCCCCTAGCTGGTAACGCCATAAGCCGCTGTTATTGCTGATGATGATGGCGTAATTGATACCCTTTTCCACTTCACCCAATAAATAAGTTGGCGGGTCGTTGCTGTCAAGGTCACTTACTTTTATGAATTCGTAAAAAATACCGTAATCGGGCATCAATAAAAGTGAAGGATCCGAAAGGTCGTTCTGCATTCCGAAAAATCCTTCGCTTGCATTATAGGTCTCCAGGTATTTCACCCTGCTGTTCCTGATCATTTTATGAAACAGGTCTCGGTAAGGCACAAAACTCACGCCGCCGTGTATATACAATTGCAGGTTAGGCCAGATATCGGAAATATTGTCCGTTCCTTTCATGGCCATCAGTTTTTCCATCAATACGATGGTCCAGGTAGGTACGCCGGATATGCTGGTCACATTTTCAGTCACTACCTGCTGAGCCATTTTTTCGAGTTTCAGTTCCCAGTCGTCCATCAGCGCGATGGATTTATCCGGTGTCTTGAGCAGATTGGCCCAGGTGGGCATATTGTTCATCAATACAGCACTCAGGTCGCCGTAAAAAGAGTTGTCATTAAATGAATTGATCTTGTGACTTCCGCCAATCAGCAGGCTCTTGCCATCAAATACTTCTGTATCGGGTTCACTCAGGCAATAATATGTCAGAATATCCTTGCCACCCTGGAAATGGCATTCTTCCAGTGTTTCATAGCTCACGGGAATGAATTTGCTCTTATCATTGGTGGTGCCGCTGCTTTTTGCAAACCAGATGATCTCTCCCGGCCACAGCACATTCGAGTCACCCCGCATGATCCTGTCGATATAGGGTTTTAATGTTTCGTAATCCTGTATCGGGAACCTGTTCTTAAAATCGGTGTAGGTATCGATGGACTTAAAATCGTAGAATTTGCCCCATTCTGTATCCCTGGCATCATCAAGCAATCTCCTCAACACATTCAACTGCACATCCGCAGCGTTCCTGACAGCCATATCAAGGGCTGTAAGACGCTTCCTGAAATACCAGCTCATCATTGTACTCAATACCGCCATATGACCAATAAGTTTAGAAAATTCCTACGTGCAAAGATACAGAATTTTGTGTATTTAGTGATGTAAATTCTCTATTTTATGGTCTGAGCTATGCTACCTTTGTATTGCGGTTTTTCAATAACGTAAACTGCCATTTTTTTATTTGCTTTTTTTACTTACCTTTGCAGCCCGTTTAATAAACCAAGTTCTTTAAACATATGCGGATGTGGCGTAATTGGTAGCCGTGCCAGACTTAGGATCTGGTGCCGAAAGGCGTGGGGGTTCGAGTCCCTTCATCCGCACAAAAAATCATTAGCTGACGTGATATTGGCTAATGTTCTAATTACCAGACTAAACCATGGAATTAAATTTCAAAAAAATTGACGACTTAAATGCTACCCTGACTGTAGCGCTTGCCAAATCGGATTATGCCGAAGCGGTGGAAAAAGAACTTAAAAAACACCAGAAACAAATGGTTGTGAAGGGTTTCCGCCCAGGTGCCGCCCCAATTGGCATGATCAAGAACCTGTATGGCAAAAGCATATTGGCTGACGAGATCAATAAACTGGCCTCACAGGGTTTATATAATTATTTAAAGGAACAGAATATCGATATCATCGCCCAGCCATTGCCAAGCGAACATATCCAATCGGATGTGGATATCGAAAAAAACGAGGAATACCTGCTCGCTTTCGACCTGGGTCTTGCACCACAGTTTGAATTCAATATCAGCGACAAGGATAAACTGGACAAATACATCATCGAGGTGAATGAGGCCGAAGTGGACAAGGAACTTGAAACCCTTAGCGCCAGGTACGGTGAACTCTCCAACGTGGAAGTTGCAGAGGAAAAAGACATTATTTATGCCACTGTTACAGAACTGGACGAAAATAATGAAGGTTTTGAAGGCGGTATCGATAAGAAGGATATTTCCCTGACTCCTGACCTGGTAAAAGACGAGAACCTTAAAAAACAATTAACAGGTGTTAAGAAAGGTGACGAAATGACCGTTAATATCTTTGCACTTTTCAATGAGAACCATACCGTCATCAGCACTTCTTTGGGTATCAGCAAGGAAGCGGTGGCCGATTTGAACCCGAATTTTAAATTCACAGTGACCGAGATTTCCAGGCGCGTTCCGGCTGAGATCAACCAGGAGTTTTTCAACAAGGTGATGGGTGAAGGAACTGTGAACAGCCTCGAGGAATTCAGGGCCAAGTTAAAAGAGAACCTTGAAGCTTATTACAGGGGTGAAAGCGATCACCAGGTCGAACACATGATTACCCATTTGCTGGAGGAAAAGCACGATGTGCCATTGCCTGACTCTTTCCTGAAAAGGTGGTTGTTGAGCAACAAGGAAGACCATTACAATTCAGAAAATATTGATGAGCGTTACGCCAACGAAGCGAAAGTACTCAAGGAAGTATTGATAAGAGAAAAGGCGGCCGCCATGTTTGAACTGAAAGTGGAAGAACAGGATATTGAAGATGCCTCCATGGGTTATACACTGTCGATGTTCAGGAACTACGGACTGCAAAATCCTGAGTTTGAATTCGTCAAGAAATTCAGTGATGACAGCCTGAAAAAGAAGGAATATATAGAACAGATGAATGATATCGCCATCAGGCGCAAGGTTTATAACAAGATCAAGGAAATAGTCTCTTACAACGAAAAACGCGTTACAATAGAAGAGTTCTATAAGCTGATAGAAGAACATAATCACCAGCATTAAGCGGATACAGATAATTTTGATTTAAAACCATTGTTGAGAGACAATGGTTTTTTTT
>JANWHK010000129.1 GCA_025450395.1 Bacteroidia bacterium | reverse complement strand
TGACATTGCAGGACAATGAATATTGCCAGTACGCCGTGTTGATGTGCGAGGCCAATAAAACGATGAGCCATGAGCCCAATGACGGCTGGCGCTGTTTTATCCCCGCCGGAGCCGATGCCTTGAAAAATTCCATACTTTCTAAGGATGGCAACCCTTGTATCGCCATTACAGCTGCCATGGGCCAGAACCATGCCACAGCAGGCAACCGCAGATGGTTATTATACCCCAATTCACTTTATATGGGCATCGGCACTTCCCGGAGTTATAGCGCCATCAAGGCCGTTGACAACAGCAATACAATCGATTCAAACAAGTATAAAAATACCTTTGTGGCCTGGCCTCCGGCTAACCACTCTCCGAAGATGCTGGTATTCAAAAAATGGAGTTTTTCAATAGACCAGAATTTGGCCGGTGCTACGGTTACAATGAAGGATGCAAGCGGACATGCAGTTGAACTGAAGCTGGAAGAATACGCGGCAGGATATGGCATGAACACCTTGGTATGGGAACCGGAGATCAATGTACAAACACTTTCAGGTGATGTGGAATATTCTGTCACTGTAAAATTGGCATCAGGGAAAACCTATTCTTATGTGGTGAAGATCATTGATGTGAAAATCTAAGCAATTACGAGTTACGAATTACGAGTTACGAGTTGGGAAAACCATCCTTCCCGAATGAATTCCCTCCGCCTACCGCGTGCCGCCATAGCTTTAGCGGTGGCGCAAGGTGGAGAGCGAAGGGGGATGTGAGCTGATGAATAAAAGCCAGTTATCCCGTAGATCCAGCTCTGACATTTAGCAACTATTCGTTATGCTAATATAATGTAAATCAAATATTTACAAAGATAATCTATTAAAATTAATATAATTATTTTGCGAAATGGAAAATAAATCTATATTCGCAAGTTCAGTTTATGTTTTAATGTCATTTTTTGAAAGGTAATTTTTTGTTTTACAACTTGTTAATTGAAAATTAATTTCTCAAGTACATTAAAAAGCATATAGATTTCCACATCCTGAAAACTATGTTTCTGTGCCTTCCACAAAGGCATAATAAATAAAAATTACAACAGGTTTGATGAATGATCTTTATACAGGTTTTCATCAAAATAAAATATAGGATGTCGACTCAAAACATGACAATGGACGATCAACTGATCTACGAAAGTTTAAAATCAAAACTTTATGTCAGATATTCAGTGCCAGGCAAAAAACTGCTGGTGAAAGTCTTAAATATTGAGTTTCCGACACCGCTTGAAATCAAGCAGTTTTACAATGAATATGACATATTGGAGCATCTGCAGTTGCAAGGTGTACGCAGGGCCGTCGAGAGAACAAAGGAAAAAAACCATCACGTCATTGTTTTCGAATATGTGGAAGGTGCTGACCTAAAAGAAGTTTTCAGGAACAAACAAAATGACATTGAGGATTTTCTTCATATCACAATGGCTATTTGCAAATGGCTTGGAGAGATTCACAAAATGAATGTCATTCACAGGGACATCAGCCCTTTTAATATCCTTGTCAATCTCCAGGAACGCGATGTCAGTATTATTGATTTTGGTCTTTCTTCACGTATCGATACATCACAGGCATTTGTAGGCAATCCTGAAAAATTGCAGGGCAACCTCACCTATATTTCCCCGGAACAAACCGGCAGGATGAACCGGGTTGTGGATTACAGGACTGACCTTTACTCCCTCGGGGTATGCCTTTATGAAATGTTGACAGGGACAGTTCCATTTAAAGGTGAAGACGCCATGGCATTGATACATGCCCATATCGCCAAGGTTCCCGCAGCACCCCAGCAAGTGAATCCCAAAACGCCGGTGCAACTCGGCCGTATCGTCATGAGACTTTTGGAAAAAAATGCCGAAGACCGTTACAAAAGTGCTTTTGGTGTTTTAAACGACATTCGGAAATGTCTTGAAATGTATGGGGAAACCGGGTTGATAAAAGAATTCGAACCTGGCATGGATGATGCGTCCGGGAAGTTTCTTCTCCCCCAGAAACTGTATGGCAGGGAGGATGAGATAGCAAAACTGATTTCCTCATTTGAACGCTGTGCAAAAGGTTCAAAGGAACTTGTATTGGTGGCAGGTCATTCCGGTACCGGCAAATCGGCCCTTGTCAATGAAGTGCATAAACCCATCACCGCAAGGAGGGGTTATTTCATAAGCGGCAAATACGACCAGTTCCAAAGGTCTGTTCCGTATTACGCCATCATTAATTCCTTCAGGGGACTTATAGAAATACTTCTAACGGAAGGCGAACAACAACTAGCCGAAGTAGCGGTTAAAATAAAGGAAGCCCTCGGTGATGAAGGGAAAGTGCTGACCAACGTACTGCCCAACCTGGTACATATTATCGGTGAACAACCAGATATTCCGGAGGTTGGAGGAACCGAGGCACAAGCCCGTTTCAATTACGTGTTCATCAAATTCATCCAGGCAGTTTGCTCTCCTCAAAACCCACTGGTCATTTTCATAGATGACCTGCAATGGGCCGATTCAGCCTCACTGAATTTAATGGAAGCTTTCATGGCCCAGGATTCAGCCGGCTATTTATTATGCATCGGGGCTTATCGCGACAATGAGGTCAGTGCATCGCACCAGCTTATGCTGACACTGAAGGAGATCCGCAGTTCTAAAACGCCGGTTCACCTCATCCATGTTGGCAACCTGGGCATTGACCATGTCAACCAGTTGATCAGTGAATCTATCAATACAGATCTTAATGCGGCCAAACCCCTTTCTGATATTGTTTACAACAAGACGCAGGGAAATGCATTTTTCACTACCAAATTCATCAAATTAATAGCCGCGGATGGGCTGCTTGCCTATGATTTCAATTTAGGAAAATGGGTGTTTGACATTGAAAAGATCCGGCAGCAGAATATCAGTGACAATGTAGTGGAATTCATGGCGAGTAAAATTAAGTTGATGGCGGTGGAAACAGTTGAATTATTAAAAACAGGGGCCTGCATAGGCAATATTTTTGATATGGGAACACTTGTCATGATCTCGAAATCACCGGAGGAAGACATACACAAAGCATTGTTTGCGGCACAGAGCGAGGGCCTGATCGTTGAAACAGAATCCTCTAAGTTCAAGTTCACGCACGACAGGATACAACAAGCCGTATACTCACTGATTGAAGAGACTGAAAAAAACAAGGCTCACCTTCATATAGGCGAAATATTGCTGAGAAATACGACGGCAGATGAAGTGGATAATCGATTGTTCGAAATTGTCAACCAGCTGAACCAGGGAAAGGAACATATCAGTGTCCCTGCCATGAAAAATGAGCTTGCTGAATTGAACCTCAAGGCTGGCAGAAAGGCAAAAATCAATTCAGCTTTCCAGACATCGGAAACCAACTTTGAACATGGCATTTCCCTTTTACCTCCAGACCATTGGCAGACTCAGTATGCATTAAGTCTTGCGCTTTATTCAGAAGCTTGCGAGGCCGCCTATTTAAACGGCGATTTTATCAAGATGGAATCAGCCTTCGAATCTGTAAACACGCATGCAAGGACTGTCACGGAAAAACTTAAATCCTATGAGACAAGGATACTGGCATTAAAGGCGAGAAACAAACTGATAGAAGCCATCAACACAGGACTGGATATCCTGGATCAACTGGGTGAACCACTTCCCAGGAAACCAAATCTATTACACGTATTCAGAGGCCTTATCTCAACCATGATAAGGCTGAAGGGAAAAAGCATGGAAAACCTGCTGAACCTGCCAAGGATGGAAAATCCTGACAAGATAGCGGCCATGCGCATCATTGCAGACATCACATCGTCCGTCTATTGGGCCATGCCAAACCTGCTCCCGCTGGTGGTATTCAAAATGATGCGCATCAGCATGAAATACGGGAATAACACGGTATCCTGTTTTGCCTATGGGTCTTATGGCGTGATACTCTGCGGCGTTCTGGGGCAAATGAAAAAAGGCAACGAATTCGGAAACCTTTCACTGCAACTCCTCGAAAAACTGGATGCCAAGGAGTGGAAGGCGCAAATATATGTCGCACCCTACGCGCTTACATTCCATTGGAGAAACCATGTGGATGTGACCCTCAAACCACTGCAGGAATCATTTCACATCGGTCTCGAGACCGGGCTTATAGAATTCGCCTGCGTGAACACCAATATTTATTGCATACATGCCCTGTTAAGTGGCAAGGAGCTCAACAGGATTGAAATGGAGACCAAGGCATACAGCGACAGCTACAGGCAAATGAAGCAGGAAACAAATGTGAATTACAACGAGGTTTACCGGCAAGCCATGCTTAATTTCATGGGGCGTTCAAACAATTCACTGCAGCTTACCGGGGAAGCATTTGATGAAGAATTCATGCTGAAACAAAACCTGGAAAGAAATGATAAAACGGGGACTTTTTTCATACATTTCCTGCGCCTGATGCTGGGCTATCACTTCCGGGATTTTAACCGGGCAAGTGAAGGGGCAAGAGAAGCAAGAAAATTACTTGAAGCCGTACTTGCAAAATTCGAGATACCCAATCACCACTTTTATGAAGCACTGACTGCCCTTGCCAGGATCAATGAAAATGGCAGCAGTAGACGAGCCCTGCTTTCATTGTCGGGTAAAGGCCAGAAAGCACTTAAGAAATGGGCAAAAGACGCACCCCAGAACTTCCTTCACAAGTACCAGCTGATAGAAGCCGAGCGCTTAAGGATTCACGGAAATCATGACCTGGCCGGATCTTTCTATGACCAGGCCATAGAAGGCGCATCAAAACATGGCTTTATTCACGAAGAAGCGCTTGCCAGGGAACTTGCAGGCAGGTTTTATCTTGAACGCAACCTCAAGGGACTGTCAGAATACTACCTGAAATCCGCATACAATGCCTATCGTGAATGGGGAGCTGAAGCAAAACTGAAACAGATGAAAGATGAATTTCCGAATATCATTTCCGGTGTCATAAAACGCAATGTTTCTGTTGATCTTTCGGGTGAATCACTTCCGATTCATGGCCTGGTGGAACAACTCGACATTTCCACCTTCATTAAATCTGCAACCACTATTTCAGGTGAAATGGTGCTTTCAAAACTATTGAGCGTACTGCTTAAGATCGTGATGGAAAATGCGGGAGCCCAGAGAGGTTTGTTGCTGCTATCCGACAACAACGAATTATTCGTTGAAGCGAATTGTGATTTCAAAAGCCAGGAGGAAGAAATTTTACAGCACATCCCAGCATTCGGGTCCGGACTTCTCGCTGAGAGTATTGTAAAGTTTGCCATGCGAACCAAGCAGAACCTTGTCATTACGGATGCCACAAACAATGAACATTTTATGGCTGATGCGTATGTAAACAAGCATCATTTACATTCGGTGATGTGCATTCCCATCATCAACCAGAATAAATTCATTGGACTACTCTATCTCGAGAACCAATCTACCATAGGAGCCTTCACCCAGGACAGGGTTGAGCTCCTCTCCCTGCTCTCATCACAGATCGCCATTTCAATCGACAATTCGATGCTGTATGAGAAACTCGAACAAAAAGTAAACGAACGCACTGAGGAGCTTTCACGCGAAAAACAAAAATCCGATGTATTGCTTTACAATATCCTTCCTTATGAAACCGCCCAGGAGATCAAGCTGAACGGATTTGCAGAACCGAAATACTACGAAAAAGTGAGTGTGCTGTTCACCGACTTCCAGGGATTTACAAATATCGCTTCCAAAATGAACCCGAATGAACTTGTGGTTGAACTGAACGCGTGTTTTGAAGCTTTTGACCGCATCATTGAAAAGTACGGGATCGAAAAGATAAAAACCATAGGTGATGCCTATATGGCGGCGGCGGGTCTTCCCGTACCTTCATCTACACATGCTGAAAACATCGTGAAGGCGGCACTGGAGATCCGCGATTTTATTTCTGAAAGAAAAATAGAAAAAAAAGGCGTGGGTTTTGAACTGAGACTGGGCATTAGCACCGGTCCTGTAGTTTCAGGCATCGTGGGCAAGAAAAAATTCCAGTATGATATCTGGGGAGATACCGTGAACATTGCAGCACGTATGGAAACCAACAGTGAACCGGGCAAGATCAATATTTCGGAATCCACCTATGAACTTGTGAAAAACAAATTTGATTGCCTGCCCCGCGGGAAAATGAAAGTGAAGGGAAAAGGAGAAATGAACATGTATTTTATAGAGCATAAAAATCAAAACGCAGTATCCAATGGAAGATAATATACAGAATATTTGCACCGAATGCCAGGAAAAAACAAAGATCCTGTACAAGTACAGGGATGGTTTTTTTACGCCAAAGCTGAAAGGCATTAACCACCTGGAAGTTGGTTACTCCTGGGTCATCAGTAATCCGGTCACCATTTTTATTGAATACCTTTATGTGGTATGGAAAAGGATCAGGAGGCTTATTCGCCGCCTTTCGAACTGGCTGTTTCCACGGCGTCCGCATATTCATGCCGGGAGACTTGACAGTTACATCACAGGCCGCATCATTCACGCCGACCATAAGGAAACCACCTCTCCCATTCACCATATAAAACTTGAGTTCTGGGGAAGAACCAAGTGGTACCTGGGTTTTCAATGGCGTAAACTGGGAGAGACAGAAAGTAACAATTATGGGATATTCCACCTGGATTATACACTCAGGCAAGCCAGGAACTTTAAAACGGGCTCACTCCGGCTTGAAATCCACCAGCCTTTTGAAGTGCATTACAATGGTGATAAACCTTCAACAAGCCACCGCTTATATCACTCCATCCCGCTTATCAAGACCAACCTGATAGGCATGGGATATTATGTACATACCCTGGCCTTGCCTTTATGGGAATACCGCAAGGACACACCTTTGCCAAGGACCTTTCATTCGAAAGACTCACATTTGATATCAGAAGTTTTTAGCCAAGGACGGATCGATGCGTTCAAGCAACAGGTGATTCCGATTGAACTTACCAAGCGAAAACACATGTTCCAGATCGAGAAAGAACCCGGCATGTTATCTATCGCGGATATACAGGCTGATTATCCCGAAAACCTGACGATATGCCTTGAAAAGAAATTACCCGGATACTCACGCAGTGATGAATGGTTTGGCATCAGAATGATGAACGGCATGAACATGGGCAGTTTCCAGCCTGACAAACATGATGCCTCCTTGTACCACATCAGGTATTTCGGCATTTGCAATTATGATCACAACACTAAATTTGCCTTGCCGGATGCTGACATTGTGTTCAGGATCGACTCTGCCGGACCGCCGAAACCTGTTTCAATCACCTTTACCGGTCAGTTGAATGCCTATAACAATGATCCCTGGCAAAAACACACCTATACGCCATCAAGTGGTGATGAATGGTTGCAGGCCAAACGACTTGCAAGGGTTTGCGGTTCTGTAGTCGCCGAGGTGGATGATCATTTTGCAGGCACCCATGTGAACACAGAGCAATACGCCATTGCCGCATTCAGGAATTTCAGGAAAAACCCTGTTACATGGTTGCTTTATCCCCACCTGAAGGAAGTGTCAGTGATCAACGTCTCTGCAGATAATATACTCATACACGGATTCCTGCCAAGCAATACAGCCCTGACTGAAAAAGGAGTTAAAGACAGGGTATACGATGCGATGGGGACGCAAAACTGGAAAGGCTGGAAACCCATGAAAGTCATCAATGACTCACATACCTACGCCATTGCTGAAAATCTTTTCTGGGATATTACAGGCAAATTCGTCGATTTTTTCTTTGAGAAATATGAAGCTGGTATCAAGGAACACTGGAACGAGGTTTACAGTTTTTCCAACGACCTGGTGAATCACAGCGTCGCGGTTTTCCAGTCGCAGGTGATTACGGACATGTTAAGCACTGAAGAACGCGAACGTTCACGTGAAAGATTCGAGTATGCCTGTTTCAGGTATGCTTATGACCCCATCAACAGTGTAAAAATAGTGGACGGGGAACGCAAGGTCGTATCACCCATAACACTCACCGAAAATTTTCAGCATGAGGAAGATTTTCGCAACTTAAAATCAGCCTGCCGTTATGCCATTATGATGGCTACATTTTCGCATACATGGATCAACGAGCACCAGTACGACGACCTTGGTGAAATATTATACAATTGCGGGGGATTGCGTTTCGGTGACAAGCAACGCGGCGTGATGGCCCCGGAATCAGACTTGAGCATAGCCCCGGACCTTACCAGGAGTACGCAAATGTTATGGTTCACCAACCTGCTTTCAAGAACGGAATACGGGTTCATCACAAAAAACGAGGAACAGGATATACATCCTTATTTCATACAGTTATTGAACGAAAACAAGGAAACATTTGCAAAACTGGGAGTGGATATAGAATCCATAGAATCGCGAACAAATATTTAAATCATGAAAAGAAAAAAAATTACACTCTGGGGAGTCCTCTACCTTTGGATAAGTGAGGCAATAGATAAGTTTTGGCTGTGGTTGATCTCAAAGATCTTCGCCTTCCTGATCGCCGTTTTCATGTCATTGCAAGGAAGAAGGATGAGTCATAACAATGGCATAGCCGGGCAAGGCTGGCTTCATATCGTCGACGACCCGAAATTCCCTGAACATCCTTTTTTCAGGAAGGGTGAAACTTTCCCGGTAAGGATTCGACATGCCTCGGCCGCGTTCCTGGATGATGCCATGAACTGCATCCGCAGTATTTCCATTAAATTCTCACACCACCACCTCAAGAGTCCGTTTGATATTGAAATGAATACTGGCGTTACCGGCCTGTTCTGGAGTGCGGCTAGTTTTATAGCATTTGCCAGGAACCGCCAGGAAAAATGGGGAGTCGAATATGTGGAATACAACCGGCAATATCCTGAAGGACTTGAAGGAGCCAAAATATCCGTGCGCCGGCATGCCACTTCATTCCACAACCTGCATTATTACTGCAAGACCCCTTTCCTGTTCATTGGAAAGGACCAGATAAAGCGTTACGCCAAGTACAGGGTACTGCCTGCTGACAATGAAAAGGAATCCGGCATAGATCTGCATCCGAGCGACTGGGACCTGAGCAACCAGCGTATACTTCCCCACGAAACCCGGGGCAGGAATTTTCTTAAATACGAATATGAGGAACGGGTGCGTAAGAAAGAGGCGAAGTACCGCTTGCAGATACAGACCCGTGTTGCGGCAGACGATGATGACCCTGAAATCTTTAACAACATGGTTCCCTGGAACGAGGATATTTTCCCCTGGCACGACCTTGCGCATTTTCACATCGACCATACGCTAGACTGGAAGGAAAGCACGCTTACAACATTTTCCCTGAACAATATGCCCAAGACTTTAGGGGTGCTTCCGGCCAAATCCATTTATGATTACAATTCGCTGAACTATATGCGCAAACATTCTGAAATTGCACGCAAAGCCCGCCTGTTGTCCTATAAAATATGGGGCATGGTCCCTCCTATTCCGGATAACGACAACAGAAATTGTGAAGAATGGGGACAATGACCTTGAAGAACCCTAGATTTGCAATTTAAATTTCTTTTAAGATGTTAAGAAAATACAGAAGCGACAGGATCGATTGGGCCAATGTAATCAACTTTAAAACCATACTGCTCTTGCTGGCAGGTACAAGTCTTGGCGTTGTGGCCATGAAGGGTTTTATGATCCCCAACAGGTTCCTGGATGGCGGGATCACGGGCATATCGATATTGGTACATGAGTTGTTTCACATCAATATCAGCATACTGGTGATTATACTGAACCTGGTGTTCATTTATCTCGGCTATAAAAGGATAGGAAAAACCTTTGCCGTCATTACCACCATTGCTGTATTTTTGCTTTCACTTGGGCTCTTGTTCGTTTCTATAGAACCCATTACCAGCGACAAGTTATTAATAGCCATTTTTGGGGGCTTGCTGATCGGCACAGGCATTGGCCTTGTCATCAGGGCCGGTGGCGTCATGGACGGAACAGAAGTCATAGCCGTTTTTGCCAAACGGAAAACAGGTTTTTCCAACACCGAGATCATCATGCTGATCAACACCATCATTTTCTCAGTTGCCGCCATCAAGTTCGGAATAGAAACAACCATGTATTCCATTATCACCTATTTTGCCGCTACAAAAGCCACACATTACGTGGTGGATGGTATTGAAGAGTTCACCACCATGCACATCGTTTCTTCCAGGCAGGATGAGATCAAGGATTTCCTGGTGAATGAGCTTGGCAAAGGCATCACAGTGTATAAGGGTGAAAGAGGTTACCTGCCGGGAAGTTTTGATATCAAGACCGACTGCGAGATCATTGTCACCATTATCACGAGACTGGAGATCAAGCAGATCACCGACGCATTGATGCGTATCGATCATAAAGCATTTGTATATGTCCAGAGCGTAAAGGAAGCATCAGGCGGCATCTTAAAGGAAAAAGCCCATGTTAAATAATACCGGCATGAAGACCTTTGTGGGTGAGCTATTCAGGAAAAGCTTACCCGAGCATTATTATTACCACAATATATATCATACATTATATGTGGCACACCAGGCGATTGAAATAGGCCGGGAGGAAAACTGCAGTGAAGAAGAGATCGACTTGCTTTATGCCGCCGCTTTATGGCATGACTGTGGTTACCTCGTTACCTATCTCAACCATGAAGAAGAAAGTTGTAAAATGGCGAGACAATACCTGCCCGGTTTTGATTATACAGAAGATGAAATAGACAAGGTTTGCGGCATGATCATGGCCACCAAGGTCCCGCATTCACCCTCGAATAAGCTTGAAGAAATAATCGCCGACGCCGATATGGAATACCTGGGCACAGAGCACGCCGGCCCGGTAGCATATAGCCTTTTCCGTGAACTGCAGCATATCAATCCAGACCTGACAGAGGAGGAATGGGACAAGAAACAGATAGCCTTTATTAAACAGCATCAATACTTCACCGATTACTGTAAAGAGAATAAGGAGCCGCAGAAAGCGATTTATCTTGAGGAACTGATGAATAAGAACAGGTGATGTACGATGTACGACATACGATGTACGATGTGGGGGAACCAATTATGAGTTATGAGTTATGAGTTGGGGAACCAGTCTTGTTGTAAGAAATTACCCGGTTCACCACCTCACGAATAATAAAGAATTCCAGCATAACTAAAAAAATTAAACTATGAAAACTGTATGCTTATTAATATTTAATGTCTTTTTGTTGGATTCTTGTAACACAAATCCAACTGCTACAAAAAACAACAATCAAAATACTAAAGTATTAAATGAAAACATATTAATTGTGAATAGTAGTGGTAAGTTTCTAAAGGGAAAATTTGTTGAGATAAAAGGCTGCAAATTTGCAATTTCATATAACCATGGCCGGATTGAAGAAATCTCTACTTCTGATACAAATTTTAGGACAAAGGAAGGAATAGCTGTTGGAATGTCCTTTGAAAATTTTAAGTCAATTTTAAATCACAAAATTCATAAAATAGAGCTTTATAATGGAGTAGACTCATTCTATAAATTAGAATCAGGTTGGGTCATTAATATGAATAATAAATTAAAAGAAAATAATAGAATTGCTTATATTTTCACAAGAGACACAAGTTTGTTTTTCAGTATGTTATAACGATGATAATGGCAAAAACCATATAAACATATGAATCCTCCTTTTCAAATTATTTTTATGCTAAAAAAAATCACTTTGCTCTTTATCCTTTCACAATTTATTGGATTGACGGCAGTTCTTTTTAACCCAATTAAAATATTTATATTAGGATTTCCGTATACTTTTTTTTACATCGATAGAAGGCTTTATGACGAAACATATAATCAATATGGTACCAATCCTACTTACCTATTTATTAATTTTTCTATTTTTATTATAGTTTACTTAGTTTTTTCGACTAAATTAAGAAGTGCAATGTTTAACTTTTGGCGTAAAAAATGAGATATAATATCAACTTCAGAATATGCAAGACAATTTAAAACCAGAAATTAATAATGGTTAACAAATTAGTTAAGATTGGCATCATCGTAGGATTTATAATGGGTTCATTAAGAACTGTATTGGGATTGATAATGAAACAGTATAGTATCCGTATACCTTATTTCATTGACTTTTTTATATTCTTTTGTATGTTAGTATGTCTTATCATTAAAAGAAAAGCCTTAATTTCTTTTGAGAACCTGGTTCAATATGCAAGTGCCATAATAATAAGTCATATTATTATTTTTGAAGTATTTAAATATATACGGAACAGCAATAAATCAGGACTAACTGATGATAACTTTTATAGGATAGTTATGAATATAACGCTTATAATTATCTCTTTAATAGCATGTGCTCTATATTGGGTTGCTTATAAAATATTTAAAAGAAACCACTCACAAGAAGATAATAACCCTGATATACTATAACTTCGGTGGAGCTTAAGTTTTGGAAAAATATAAGCCACTGAAGACTAAAAGACTTTTCTAATGCATAAAATGCCAGCCGCACACATCCCCCTGCCCTCCCGCATGATATGCGGGACAGGCTCTTCATAAGGGGGAATTCATTTCGGTAGAGAGGTTCCCTACATCGTATGTCGTATGTCGTAAATCGTATATTCCTCAGATTGTTAATTATTCCTTGTCAATTGTTAATTGTCAATTGTCAATTAAATCTAAGTTTGCCCCTGCATGATAGATTATTCAAACTCCTCACTGGACAAGGTTTCTGTTCACCAGGTTGGCAATAAAAACAACGGGGACGACATCCTCATCTCCAAAAAAACGCTGGATACTTCGGATCCCATTATACGTGACCTGCTCCAAAAGTACTTTTTATCCAATTTTAATACTTCCGAGTTTTACAATTTTACGTTCAGCAACCAGGACCATACCCAGAACCCACTGTTCAACTACGCGACACAGATATTTGACGGACTGAGTGATTTCCACCTCAACAGCATCAACATCGCCAAACACCTGTATGAGACTTCAAACCATCCGCAGATCAAGTCGGGCGACCTGTTTGTGGTTCATTTCTCAAACTTGCGGGTGGAATACAAGGAGGTGAATGCCATCGGGATCTTTAAATCGGAAAACAGGCAGGCTTTCCTGAAACTGAACCATACCAAAAATGATTTCCTGCTGGATTATGAGGAAGGCATCAATGTCGACAAGCTCGATAAGGGCTGCCTCATCATCGACAGCGATATCGACAAGGGATACAAGGTCTGCATCATCGACAAGGCCAACAAATCGGGTGAGGCGCAGTTCTGGAAAGACATGTTCCTGCAGTTGCGGCCCTGCAGTGACGATTATCACCAGACCAGCGATTTCTTGCATATCGCAAAAAGTTTTGTGACCACACAGTTACAGGAGGATTTCGAGGTGAATAAAACCGACCAGATAGACTTGCTGAACCGGTCCATGGAATATTTCAAGACCAATGATGATTTTAAAAAGGAAGATTTCGAACAGCAGGTATTCCAGGACAATAGCGTGATAAAATCCTTCAGGAAGTTTGATGAGGCCTACCGCAAGGAAAATGATATCAGCCTGGAGGATGCATTTGAAATCTCTTTGCCGGCTGTAAAAAAACAGGCCAAGATTTTCAAGAGCATCCTGAAACTGGACAAGAATTTTCATATTTACATTCACGGCAATAAAGAACTAATTGAGCATGGTGTGGAGAAAGACGGGCGTAAATTTTACAAAATTTACTATCAGCATGAGGCTTGAAATAATGTATTGATTTTAAGTTTTTTAAAACGCATTAAAACGCATTTATTCTCAAATTGACCCCATTTTTATCAATTTGAGCCAATAAAACAGCCATTTCCTTGTGACAGACCCACTTTTACATATTCAACAAACTGAATGACTGCTTCTTGCAATAAACCAAGGAAAGTTCAGGAACGTGGCATCATTGATGTGCCATTTCTATTGTTACTTTTTCATACTATTTAATCAGGAAGGAGGTTTGGAAACAAACCTTCACCCCCTGATTATCTAAAAAAATCCCTATTTTTGAACCTCTGTTTTGACATGAGGATTGACAAGCACATATTTAATAACACAAAATGGTTTTTTGATCAAGGTACCAAATGGGGCAGGGGTATATCTGTCTATGTACTTCTTACCTTATCGATACTCCTGATATTGATAACCGGCCTGATCAGCTACAACAAGATATCCCATTCCCTCAACAACTTAAACAATACCATCAACCAGGACTTTGAACTGGCATCCATCAAGGAGATCAGGCTGAATTACGCCAAACTCGACAACATGGTGGAGATGTACCTGATAACACACAAAGCATCTTATATTGTACAACTCGACACCACAGCGGAAAAGACCAAAAACCTGATTGCCAACCTCAAGACTTCAACGAAGTTATCCAAGCGCGAAACCACGCTGCTTGATTCACTGACCATGTTCCTCAGCACCAAGGTCAAGAACTTAAAATCCATTTCACAGTACCAGCAAAATGCCTCCATTGACAGGCTGATCAAGGATTTTGAAAACATGCAGTCCATTCGCCAGGCCATGGACCGGGCCGAGATGGCCAGGAAAAGGCCGAAACCCAACCTGAAAGAATTTGACAGCAAAGCGCAAAAAAAGCAAGAATCCAAGGTCAAGCCCGGTGAAGAGATTAATATCGAAGACCAGGACGTCTTTAACATTTCTGATACTACCAGCATCAACCCCTATTTAAAAAAGGACTATACCATTAATGCCAGTTTCAACAACCTCTGTGGATTTATTGAGGACATTGAAACCAACCGGATAGAACGGGAGCGCAAAGAATCCGAAAAATCCATCAAGGAGGCCAACCAGTACATCATGCTGATGGGCTCGTGCACCATCATATTCCTGATCATCGCCTGCGTGGTGTATTTCAGGTATATCAAAAAACTGGCAGAAGTGCGGAAAAGCCTGTCCGATTCCAAGGAAATAGCGGAAGAAATGACCATTATCAAGGAAAGGTTCATGGCCAATATGAGTCATGAGATCCGCACACCGCTGAACGCCATATCGGGCTTTGTGGACCAGCTGCACGATTCGCACATCAATAGCAAACAAAAAAAACAGACGGAGATCATTCAGAAATCCATACAGCATATCCTGAACATCGTGAATGACATTCTGGATTTCTCGAAACTGAACGCGGGTAAACTTACATTGGCCAAACAGGGATTTGAAATGGAGACGCTTGTCAACCAGACCATAGAATTACTTGAACCCCTTGTGGAGCAAAAAGGCATCGGTATATCCTGCCAGATCTCGGAGAATTTCCCAGCCGTACTGATAGGTGATGCCTACCGCCTGAAACAGAT
>JANWHK010000128.1 GCA_025450395.1 Bacteroidia bacterium | reverse complement strand
GAATACGGAATAGGTTGGTTGCCATTGGGCGGTTATGTAAAAATAGCTGGCATGGTGGACGAAAGTCTGGATACTGAACAGCTTAAGAAAGAACCGGAAGACTGGGAATTCAGGAGCAAGCCGGCCTGGCAGAGACTGATAGTAATGATTGGTGGCGTAACGGTCAACCTGCTTTTAGGCATATTCATTTTCATCATGAGTACCTGGTATTACGGTGAGGAAAAACTTCCGGTTGCCAAGGTGAAATACGGCATACATGCACAGGAAGTTGGTAAAGCTATAGGACTTAAGGATGGTGATAAAATAACCGGTGTGAATGGTATTCCCGCAAGGTATATCGACGAACTCAAAAAACCATCCGTATTTTTACACGCAGGCAATTATTATGATGTGATAAGGGATGGTGATTCACTTAAGGTCACATTACCCAATGATATCATCGACAAGATATCTGACAAGAAAAATGCCTTGTTCGATGTATTGATGCCATGCGAAGTTGACAGTGTGTTAAGGGATAAACCAGCATTTAAAGCCGGACTGAAAAAAGGCGACATGATCATTGCGCTGAATGATACAACTATCAATTATTACCACCAGTTTTCTGAAAGGGTGGTGAATTATGCCGGTAAAAAAACAAATATAAAAGTACTGAGAGGCGGTGACACGGTGACAATCACCGCTGTGATCGATAAGGATGGCAAACTTGGCTTTGCACCTGTAGTGTATTATGAAAATGATATAGAGATATTTAAATACAGTCTTGGCAGCTCAATTCCACTGGGTACCAAAAAATCCTTTGAGGCTTTGGGAGACAATATCACGGGCATGAAAAAACTCGTGAGTGGCAAGCTGGATCCGCGCAAATCTGTACAAGGTCCAATAGGTATTGCCACCATGTTCGGAGCTACATGGGAATGGCAGCGTTTCTGGGCACTGACTGCATTGTTGTCATTGATACTGGCATTCATGAACCTCTTGCCAATACCGGCACTGGACGGTGGACATGTGGTGTTCCTGATCGTCGAAATGATCATACGCAGGCCTTTAAGCGATAAATTCATGCAAGTGATGCAGGTGATAGGTATGGTCATACTCTTGTCGCTGATGGTGTTTGCCTTTGGCAACGACATATACAAGATAGCCGCCAAACATTTCTGATAGGTCATGCCCCCCATCGAAAGACCCGATACCAATAATTACTTCAGGTTTTATGGTATTGAGCAGACTTTCGTCATCGACACCGGCAAACTAAAAACACTTTTTCTTGAGAAAAGCAGGCAGTTCCATCCGGATTTTTACACACACGATCCCGAATCACAAAACATCGCGCTTGCTGTTTCCGCGTTTAACAACCAGGCCTACAAAATACTTGGCAATGCCATCAGCAGGGCTCAATATCTTGTACAATTGAACAAGCCTGAAGAGGGTGATAAAGAACAGTTGCCAAACGCCTTTTTAATGGAGATGATGGACCTGAATGAAGCCATTGATGACCTTGCATTTTCAAAGGATGAGGTGCAGGAACAGCAGTTAAAATCTGACATTTCAACTTTGAAGGAGAACATTCAAACCGAGATCAGCCGGCAGGCTACCGGGGCCAATTGGCATGATACGCAAATCGCAATCCTGAAATGGAAATACCTTGAAAGGCTTGAGACCAGGATGCACGGGTTGGGAGCCGGTTAGAATCATTAGTGTTATACAACATCTACAGAAAGTAACGAGAAAAGAATGGATATACCTCCAGCTCCTTATCCAGTTAAACACTAGCGATTTGAACCGTTTAAATGATAAGATCAGGTCACCAAGTCAACAAGCGCAAGGATAATAAGTCATGGTATACCTGAATATTATGCGTATATTTGTTAAATATGGTAAACAGCATCTTGGAACAAGAACAAAAAGAAGATTTAATGACCCGGTACAATGCCCTGGAAATAGACTTTAACCACAGGATTGACCTATTGGGCGTTGAATTCAAAGATTTACTGGACAAGGACCTGTTCGACACCAACCTCAGCAAGTATTGCAGGAAATTTAAACAGGTAAGCGAAAATTCCATGTCAGTGCGTTTCATGATCCCAAGTGAATATGGCTTACCATCCACTATCAAGCAAGCCATGGAAAAGGTGTTTAATGAGACTTTTCCGAATAATATGTTCAGGTAGGAATTCCCCTTCACCCTTCGATCCTTCGACAAGCTCAGGATGCAGGATGACAACCTCAGGGTGACAAGCCCAATGAAGTCTCTATGTCACCGACCATCATTCAATTTTGTATATCACTATTCCTCAAGGCCGACAGTATGGCCTCCGGCAACCTTTGCAGATAGCCCTTTTCTAAATAATCTGTAACCCCTTCATGAAGCATGATTTTGGCAAAATCTTCAGACATGGCACCCGATATCAGTATAAAAGGGATGGAGATATCTGCTTCTCTCATTATTTTGAGAGCCTGTGGAGCGGAAAACGAAGGGAGTGAATGGTCGGAAAGGATAATGTCCGGAGAGAACTCCTTGAGGGCCTTGAAATAATCAATTCTATTGGTTACCCATAAAAGTTCATACTCCAGATTGCTACTTGTCAATTTCCTTTCTACAAGGGTGGCGTCAAATTTCGAATCTTCAAGGTGAAGTATTCTTATTTTCTTATTCATTTTATTACCTGTTAAATGGTTTCTTTCTTATTAGGTTCAAATTTCAGTTTTCATTATATCCTGCATTCTTATAGAAATTCCATTTAATCCATACGGGTTGTTACCTGCCTTGAGTTTGAAAATCATAACTTTAAACAAATAGAAAATAATACAAGCCTAATGTGCTATTGCAAAGGTTGGTACTTAACAAGCAATTAAGTTATACAATTATTCTAATATGTTGTAGTATTCAAGGTTATTTAAGGATTGTAAAAAACAAAGAATCCGTTGTTAACAAATTCCCTATTTTCCACACTGAGGTTAGATTTCTTAATAATTTTTTATCATTCGACCAATCAAATGGGTTTAAGCCAAAGGTATAACTAATTTTATCCGATTCAATTGCGGGAGATACTGAATTGTCAATAATTTATTGTAAATTTGCGATTTAAAAAATGAATAAAATAAATCTAAAATCACTAATCTGGACAATGGTTCCAGTAATATTAATCGCTGTCACATCTTGCAAAAAGGCAACCACTGTTACCCCAGACCCAGAGCCTGCAAAAGCACTTAACAAAACAACCATTTTGAATAAGCTATGGTATAATCAAGGTGGCTCCATAAAACATGAATTCAAGGCCAATGGGCTTTATAGGTTTGATGGTACCTGGAATTGGGTTAATAATTCAGATACTATGGAAATATCAGGAAGTGCTGGTGATCCAAAACTCAAATGGAAAATGTACTGGAATACAGAACATGAAATGCAATGCAGATGGATAAATAACAACCAGGATATTCTAATGAAAGACCAGGCTTGGTAGTGATGAGTTGTATACATTATCGGATATATAACTTCTTAAACTTCACTAATACTTTTAACCTTTCATTTTTAACATACAAACAGATGACAAGAATTTTCATTGCATTAAATTGCATATTTTTAACAATCAATGGATATGCTCAACTACCTTCCTTTAAGTGGGTGAAAAATATAAGTGGCACGAATCTGGAAACCGCAAATACAATATCGCTGGACTCGAAAGGGAATATTTACACTATCGGCAATTTTAGGGGCACTCCTGATTTTGATCCGGGTCCTGATACATTTAATTTAACACCTTCAGGAGCGTCTAGTACAGCTGATATGTATGTTACGAAACTGGACTCATCCGGAAATTTTATATGGACGGTGGCCATTGGCGGAACACAATATCAGAGTGGGAAGTCAATTGTTGTTGATGTAACTGGGAATATCTATGTTATTGGTGATTTCAGGGGCACGACTGATTTTAATCCGGGCACCCCTACTTATAATCTTATTTCAAAGGGCGGCGATGACTTTTTTTTATTAAAACTGGATTCTACAGGTAAATTTATATGGGCTAAAAGTTTTGGGGATTACTCTGATGACCATGCAAGTGATATTATCCTTGACTCTGTCGGAAACGTTCACGTTGTTGGAGGCTTCACAGGAACTGTAGATTTCGATCCGGGAAGTTCGACTTTTAAATTAACATCTGCCAAGAAGGCCATTTACGTTTTGAAGTTGAAGGCCTCAGGAAATTTCTTCTGGGCAAAAAAACTGGGTGGGGGAAACAGTGATGTAGGTATTGGCGTAACATTGGATGGTAATAACAATATATATACGTGCGGAGCTTATAGTGATAGCGGAGATTTTGACCCTGGCTCTGGAGTCTTTAACCTAACAAGTGCAGGCAATTCTGATATTTTCATTTCTAAACTGGATTCCAATGGAAATTTTGTAATGGCTATAAGTATTGGGGGCGCAGGATCAGAAGCTTCTAAGCGCATCAGGATAGATGCATCAGGTAATATATACCATATGGGTTCCTTTAGCAGCACCTTGGATCTTGATCCGGGTATTGGGACATTCAACCTCACAACTGCTGGCCAGTCTGACACCTATATCTCGAAATTAAATGCCTTGGGTAATTTTATCTGGGCAGTGAAATTCGGAGGTGCCTCCCTAGACGAGGTTCAGGACATGGAATTGGATAAGGATGACAACATCTATACCATTGGCCAGTTTTACCTGACTTCAGACTTTGACCCAGGCAAGGACACCTTCAACCTGAAGAATATTGGAGGGGCCGATATCTTTATTTCCAAACTTGATTCTTCAGGGGATTTCAAATGGGCAAGATCCTTTGGAAGCAAACTCTCTGATTTTAGCTATGGCTTGGCCCTAGACCCCAGGAATAATATTTTTTCTGCAGGAAGTTATGCCGGCACTGTTGATTTCAACCAGAATGGAGGTATATATAATGTCCTTTGTAAAGGCGTGTCGGACGTTTTTGTTCATAAAATGGCACAGGGGCTTTGTTATCAAACTGATGCCTCCATCAGTATTCAAGCCTGCAACAATTACACGTCACCAAGCGGTAAATACCTATGGTCAGTTTCAAATACATATCATGATACCATTCAAAATTTCCTTGGTTGCGATAGTCTGATTACATTAGTTCTGACAATACGCAAATCAAGTACCAGGACAATAAGCCAGGTAGCATGCGACAGTTTTGTATTGAACGGCATCACTTACACCCAAACCGGTTCCCACAAACAGGTTTTAACTAATGTGCATGGTTGTGACAGCACTATCACATTCAATCTTACAATTAAAAAATCAACAACGGGAGTATTGAACCAGACGGCATGTGACAGTTTAGTGATTCACGGAAAGACATACAGACAAAGCGGCACTTATGATATTCTGCTTGTAAATAAGGCAGGATGTGATAGTATGCTAAAACTTAATCTGACACTTAAAAAATCCACTTCATCTATATTGACTAAAAGTGCCTGCAAAAGTTATACGATTAACGCGCAGACGTATAGCAAAAGTGGGGTTTATGTCCAACACCTAACCAATGTTGCAGGATGCGATAGTAGCTTAAATCTTACACTGACAATCGATACTTTAAGTGTGAAAGTGCTTCTAATCGGCCATACTTTAATTGCCCGGGATTCAGGGGCAGTATATCAGTGGCTCGATTGCAATGATAATAACAAGCCTATTCCAGGTATGACTGCCCAGTCATTCACACCAACGGCTAATGGCAACTATGCGGTGATTTTAACCCAAGGAACATGTTCAGACACAAGTACCTGTATGCAGGTGAATGTATCGGGAATTAGTGATAATCAGTTCACTGGTCAGTTCTCTGTTTTCCCGAACCCTGCCAATGGTGTTTTTAATATTGTCCTTTCAAATCCAACAAATAGCACAATTATAGAAGTATATAATTCATTGGGTCAATTGGTTTATAGAGAAAAAAGTTCTGAGGCGATGAACACGATTGATTTACGAAACAATGCGCAGGGTTTATATGTTGTCAAAGTAATCGACAACAATCACATTGTTTCATCTCAAATTTTAATCAGACAATAGAAAAGTTCAAGCTTGGTAAGTATAAAACTATAGAAAATTTAATACAAACTAATAGAGTAATCAATAATCTGACAATGGTACGCAAAATATATTTAGCTATTGCTTTAGTTATACTTATTGCATTTAGTATATGCTATTATCATCAGAGAAAATTTCAAAAACGCTGTACAAAGAAATATACCATTTGTTACATAGAAAATGTTCGTAATTCTATGCCAGATCGATTTAAGCCTATTATGACAGGTAAATTATATGCAGATTGTTACATGAAAATAGAAGGAAAAACTCGAGGAAGGAAAAATATGTTATTGCACCAGCTTTACACAGAAAAGATTGGATGGTCTGAAATAACAAAAGAAGGGTATTATTTTATAGATTATTGTGCTGAGCGTACACATTTACACACAATTTATGCTGACTTGATTCCTTTAGATGTCGATCCAACATTTTTAGATAGTTCCTGGAAGACCTATAGAGAAATGAAGTTTTATACAATGCCGCTTAAAGCAAGAAATATAGCTAATGCATATAATGATAGTATAAGCAGGCTAAACTAATTCAACTAAACAATAATGCAAATAAAAAAGGCTTCCAGATTTTATCTCGGCTTTTTCTGTTTGGAATGGCCCCGTAGCAGAGTCCATCAAAGATGGACACGCCACGGGGCTACAAAAACAAAATCCCGCACCATGGTGCGGGATGTGTTTTTGTAGTGATCCCGGGGAGGCTCGAACTCCCGACCCGCTGATTAAGAGTCAGCTGCTCTACCAACTGAGCTACAAGATCATTTTTGGTTGAAGGGCTGCAAAGATAATATTTTTTTTATTTTTGGGAAATAAAGTTTTTTGGGGAGGGGATTTTACGTTATCCGTTAGTGAGGTGCAGGTTGCCACATGCTGACCAGAGCGTCAGCATTCGCAATGACGTGGTTCTTAAATAATGTTCTGCTATTACTTCTAAGTGGAATTCATTCGTTTTACGAAATCACCGGTTTCAATACATCGTATGTCGTACATCGTACATCTCCTATCCCCTGAATTCCATCATCACCTTACACAAAACATCCACCTGCTCCTTACTCTGATCCAAGTGGAAAACAAAGCGAACAAGGTTTTGTCCCATTGACACTGCTTTAATCCCATGGTCTTCCAGGTGCTTGAGAAGTGAGGTAACCATGGCGTTTTCCCTCACCTTAAAAATAACGATATTGGTTTCCACCGGCAATACCGATTCAACCCATTTCAATTCTTGCAATACCTGTTCAACCTGCTTGGCTTTCAGATGGTCTTCGGATAACCGTTCAATATTGTTCTTTAAGGCAAATAAACCTGCCGCAGCAAGAATTCCTGCCTGCCGCATGCCACCGCCCATGACTTTCCTAATACGCCTTGCTTTATAGATATGCTCTTTCGTTCCTAAAAGCAGCGAGCCAACGGGAGCACCCAAACCTTTACTGAGGCAGATGGAGATGGTATCAAATAATTGACCGTAATCCCTGGCATTCTGATTCTTTGCCACCATGGCATTAAACAGTCTCGCGCCATCGAGGTGAAAAGCAAGTTGATGCTTCGTGCATACCTCTTTTAATTTCAGTAGTTCCTGCCAGTCCCAGCAAGCCCCTCCACCTTTATTGACAGTATTTTCAACACATAACAAGCTGCTTGAAGGAAAATGTACATTGTCCTCATTGATATTGGCAAGCACATCATCCGAAGTAAACATACCCCTTTTACTCTGTATCAGCCTGACCGATGCACCGCTGTTGAATGCGATGCCTCCACCTTCATAAAGATAAACATGTGAAAGCGCATCACAGATCACTTCATCACCAGGCTGGGTATGTAATTTTATGGCGATCTGGTTGGTCTGCGTACCACTGCTGCAAAAAAGCGCCGCATCCATACCGAACAGGTCCGCTGCATAATCCTGCAATTCATTGACGGTCGGGTCCTCCCCGAAAACATCATCGCCAAGCTCCGCCTTGAACATCGCTTCCATCATGGCAGGAGTTGGTTTGGTTACTGTATCGCTTCTTAGATCAATTATATTTGTTTTCATTAAGAGTTCAAATCTAAGTAAAATCCTATATTTGTAAAAAACCATCCTGTAAATCATGAAAACATTCTTACTCTTTATAGCATGCCTTATTCTTCCGGCCATATCACAAGGCCAGGGATACATCAATTTTGAAAAATACAAATCAGGATATTGGATCGATTCAGTTAAGAAATCCATTTGGCAGGTTGGAAAGCCTCAGAAACAGGTTTTTGATTCTGCCATGTCAGCTCCTAATGTGATTATAACAGATATCCTGTTTCCTGTCCCAGCCAATGATACATCCATCTTTTATCTCTGGCACTTAAGGGATAAAAGATTGCCCTTCCACGTTTTTAGTTTGGATTTTTATTACCAGATGGATGGAGATTCCAGCGATTTCGGTACGATTGAAATGTCTTCTGATACCGGAAAAAGCTGGATTAATATTATGACCCAGGATACAATCTATAATTTTAAATGGTGGTTTAACGGAAAACCGGTTTTAAATGGATCAAGCAACGGATGGAAACATTTTTATGTCGATATGACGGGTTGGTCAAGCTTTTTGCCTGACAGCACTACAGCGGACACCTTACTGTTCAGGTTTACCTATATTACAGATAGTGACACCACCCCTCACGACGGCTGGATGCTGGATAATATCTCTTTATATGACTGGTATGAAGGCATTGATGAATTAAATGGTTCTAGCCAGATGAATCTATACCCTAATCCTGTTTCCGGTGAACTCCATATCGACTTAAAACATGCCGGCCAAAATCAAAGAATCCGGATATTTGACTGTTTCGGCAAACTGCTTTATGATGAGCCTGATTTCGACGGAAGACCTGTATCTGTGCAATCTTTCAGCAACGGGATTTACACGATTGAATTTTCAGACTCAAACGGCGTTTATACAAGGAAGTTTATGGTTCAGCATTGAGGGAAAGATGCACTGTTTGGTTCTTAAGTTTCATCCGGCAATTCTGAACTTCATCAGTTTACATGGGCAGTTCACCACATGCTGACCAAAGCGCCAGCATTCGTGATGACGTGGTTCTTTAGCAACATTCCCATTATCAATTGTCCATTATCAATTGTCAATTCCTCTCCTTCCTCACTTCCCGCAATCTCAAAAAATTAATAGGATTTGAAGTCAGATTCTTCGTCCACTTCCTCGTCATCCTTATGCTTTGGTCGTAATAAAGTATAATACACGGAACAGTCTGCATCATCAGTTTATCTGCCTCGGCCAATAAATGCATCCGCTCCTTTTCATCCAGGCTAAGATTGCTTTTTTGTACCAGCCTGTCATAAACAGGATCTGAATAATGAAAATAATTCGGACCGCCGGGACTGAAATTCCGGGTCTCGAAACAGACCAGGTAATTTTCGGCATCGGGATAATCCGCTATCCAGCTTCCGCGGAAAAAATTAATTTTCTGATCCTTTCGCAACTGTCTCAGGAAACTCGCAGGGTGCACATCGATCTTGATATCCAATCCTATATTCTGCAATTCCTTCTGGACAAACACCATGATCTCGAGGTAATCGGAAGTGGTGTTCAATACAATAGGAGCCGCCTTCGACAGATCCATGCCGCTTTTGCTGATATAATACATGGCACTGTCTATATTGTGATGCACCTGAGTGAGTTCATCGTATGGATAACCAGGGATGCCAACGGGCACAAACCCATACTGTGCAGGCGTTCCCACACCGTTCCGGAGAAATGATACCAATTTATCCCGGTCTATCGCAAACTGTATGGCCTTGCGGATGTAAAGATTATTCAGCGGATGGTTTGTAAACTTTTTATCGATATTAAAACCAATATATTCAGTGTTCAGCCATTGTGATTTTTTCAAGTCAAACTGATGCTTGTACTTGTCTTTTAGTTCTCCTGATTTGGTGAGCAGTTCATCCTTTATACTCGCATCTATACCATTGAAAAAATCAAATTCACCTTGCACGAATTTCATGAATGCCGTTTGCTTGTTCTTGATGGTTTCGATAAATACGCCATCAAGGTAAGGCAATCTAACACCACCACTGAACCTGTAATAATCAGGATTCTTTTTATAAAGCACCGCCACTTCTTCTTCCCATTTCTTAAACATGAATGGACCGGTGCCAATAGGGTGGTTCCTGAACTCTGCATTCACGGCCTCATGCGGAACAACAAAACAATATGGCATGGCCAATATGCCTAAAAAAGGACTGAAGGGTTGTTGCAAGCTGATACTGACCGTACTGTCATTGAGAGCGACAACAGGAAACGAAAATTTATCCGGTTCAGTAAAACATCTCAGGTCCATCTTGTCGTTGAATATCCATGCACCGGGTGATGCTGTAACCGGGTCAGCAATCCGCCTGAAACTGTAAACAATATCGGCAGCGCTTAATTTCCGTCGCTTATCTTTTAAGATACCTGTCGAATGGAAATAAACATCCGTCCTTAAATGGAACACATACGTTTTTCCGCTGTCAGAAATTTCCCAGCTTTTTGCAAGACATGGTCGTATATATAAGCTGTCATCGTATTCCACAAGACCTTCAAATAATTGTGAAACCGCCCATATCTCGCTCTGGCTTTTTACAAAGGCGGGATCAAGTGTCGTGATATTCTGAT
>JANWHK010000127.1 GCA_025450395.1 Bacteroidia bacterium | reverse complement strand
GTCGAATGTTTAAACATGCCATTATTGGCTTTGTCAGCATTCAACAGGTTGCTTGTATTATCATTTTCAAGTTGCTTTATTTCTTCTCCGTTTAATTTAATGGTCACAGTATACAGGTAAACTCCATTGGAAAGACGGTCGCCGTATTGGTCAGTTCCGTCCCACACAACATCAGTAACGTTATTACCTATGTTTATATTGCCCAGGTCTTCTTTATTAAGTTCCTTCACCACTTTACCCTGTATGGTCATGATGGTAATATGAATGTAATCAGGCACCTCACTGCCGGTCAGTGTAAATACAAATCTCATGGCAGAAGTGAATGGATTCGGGTAAGGATAAAAATTGGTGGCCGATGCCTGGTTGATCACTGTAAAGTTAATCATGTATTCGCTTGTACCGGCATTGATGCCATTTGCGTCGTTTGACTGAACTTTGAGTGTGTACAAACCATCTTTCAGGTTTTTCGGGTTGAATTCGGCCTTGGCCTGGTTATATGATGAGGTGGCAGGATAGAACTTTACCCCAAAACTTGAATCCACAGGATCGAATGTAGTGGAATTCGGAGTTTTCCACCATATCCTGATTCCGGTTGAATCTACCTGCCAGTTGAGCTTGTTTTCATCCTTGCTGCTGATAAGTATATTTGGGTTAGATGATACAATCTCGCCATTGGTAATATGTTTCCCGTTAAATGTAACATCCAGCAAAGGGTTTATAAGGTCTTCCTCTACGAAGAAATACCTGATGGAAGAATTGTTGATTAACGACAGTTCAGGGAATAATGGTTGGTTAAAATCGTCAAAATTCACCTTCACCACGTAAGCATACCTTCCCTTCAGGACTTTGGTGTTTTGCGTGGTCTTGATCATGAATGATTTATCAGGGCTTAAGCTGTCACTGTAATTAGAAATCTGATTATACACAGTGTCCTTGGTATCCACGTTGTAAATCATCACCTGGTATTTCAGGTTTTTTGCAAACGTAAGTTTGGAAATATTCTGGAAACCGATCTCATAGTTGAAATCCTGACCTTGCTGCAGTGAATCCCTCCATTCGAGGGTTGTTGGAAGATTTGTATTGAGGGTGCCTTCAGGTACTTCAGCACGGGTAATCCTCCAATGCTTGATCTGGGAAGGGGTATAATTATTGAGATCCTCAAATAAGCCTTCCAGGTAGATATTAGGGAAACGCGTGGCGTCAACACCGCTTAAATCGAGGTTATCGGCTACTACAGTATTAAAGAGGATTGAATCCACACCAGAATTGGTTACGCCATGGACATTGATAAAAAAATTGTCTCCCGGTGTCTGGTCAAGGGATTTGGTATAGAAGTATAATCTTCCCCATTTAGTTGTGGGGCCTATCAATTCAGTCATCAATGTGCCTTCACCCCTTTTGCCTATCATTTCTTTTTCTATTTCGATATAACTCTGGTCATTGACCGAACTGTAATAATATCCTGTGTCTTCAATAGCCGATCCAACCGCAGAGCCTTTTTTTCCAATCATGGCATATGATGATGAATTGGTCTTCACAAAATTGATAAGGTTGGCGCCCAGCTTGCTGAATGCATTGTATACAGCAGGAGTGAACTGGAGAGGATTATAGGCATCCGAATTGCACAAGGCTACGTAGGTACTGTCAGGTATGGAATCGACCCAGCGAATGAACTGTGCAGCGCCGGTAGGGGAAGCCGGATTAAAATTATAGGCGTTTGTTCCGTCTTCATAATAGTTCACCCCATAAAAAACAAGTGGATTATAGATACCGGGCAATTTAAACTGTGCAAGACTGTTCTTGTCAAACAATACGGCTACGATTCCGGGTTTAGAGCCGGGGGTTAAGGAAGATGCGCCATGGCCGTTCTTCTTGACACCAAAATTGGCTTTTTTGTCCAGCCATGTATTGACATATACACTTTCACCGATACCGGTAAAACCGAATTGCTTTTTATTTTTGTCCAATAAAACCCTGAACAATTTAGAGCTCGGGTAAAATTGAGGGAATGCGGATTGTGACCAACCTGGTTCGTGGTCAAAAATATGCACAAAACTTCTTTCAGTGAATGCCCCGCCTGCAAGGGTTCCTATCTTGATCTTTGCACGCCAGTAATACACTGTACTGTCTTTGTTCCCAATAAGTTTCACTTTCCATTTGCGGATTTGGCCGACAATGGTACCGGTATTAAGTGTTTGTTTCCATGGACTATCGAACAGGTAGGAGGTGTCAATCTCAAATTCAAACTTGTAATTCTTTTCAAACAGGTTCAGGGCTTGTGCCACCAGTTCAACGGAGTCATTGCTCAGGTGCGATACAATATCAAAGCGCTGGGGATGTATCAGGTTGATGCCATTGCCCGGGATAAATTCAGTAAAAATGGCAGTGTTATTTGTAAAGTTGATTTCTGTAGCCACTTTGTGATCGTCATTTACGGTCACTGTAAACTTGTTGAAGCCTGCAGAAGCTGCATCCTTGGACTTGATGTACAAATACAGGGTATCCCTGTAGCCAACTGGTTTTACCTTAAAGTAATGGGTGTTCTGAATGAAATTATTCGGGTAACTCCTTTCGATTTTAACCGAGATGGAATCCTCAACAAATTTTCCCTTGTTTTCAATCGGTATAGCGACGGCGAAAGAATCGCTTACTGCCGTTACATCACGTGGATACAGGAATATGGATGTTTCAGATATCTGGTAATCCGGAATTTGTGGCTGGAAAAACTGTATGGAAGGGTCGCCTTGTACAAAAAGTATCCTGGACTGTATAGTTGCCATTCCATCATTGAACGGGGTCAGCTTCAACATATCCTGCACGGCTTCACCTATCGTGTAATTGCCTGTATACCGGTCGTGGAACACCAGCCTGTAAAAGTCCTGTATCTGGTTATTTACATGGTTGAGTTCCGATAATCCTGTCTGGGCAATGAATGCGATGGCTCCCCTGCCGCTGGCTCTCATGAATTTTTCACCAGACAGCTTGATATTTTTATCAGGAGGACCCAGGCATGGGTTGCCTATGCTACATCCGTTGAAATAGAAAATGGGGTATTTATACCTGTTATTGTATTCGATGGTATCTCCGATGTCCACATCCGTTACAGCGGCACTGCCATGTCCTAAAAAGGTCACCATTTGCATGCCGGAATTGATATCGTCAATGGCTTTCTGCTTCAGGAAAGGATCTGTCAGGCCTATGGATGATTTGGTATATGTAGTCACCTTGCCACCAAAAGGTGGATCTTGCACCCAGCCGGCTGCATTGTTAAGCCTGTCTTTGATCTGGTTGGCCTGGATACCATTATCTCCCCCGGCCAGGTGTAAGACACTTTTTTTCCAGAATTCGTTGGAACTGGATTCGAATTCGCTGAGCTTATTGACATAAATGCCGAGGTCAACCGGCCTGTCTACGGTCAGTCTGCCGATAGCTACTACCGGTGCATAGGCATATGTTGAGTCTATCATGCCTGTGCCAAACATATTGTCAGAGGCTGGTACCCCAATAGATGGCACCATGTTGAAGTTGTATTTGTTACTGTTGCCAACATTGCTGCTCCTGAGCATATTGGTCTGGTAGCCGCGGCCTACAAGGAACAGGAATTTTAATGCTGTGTCACCGTTTTCCTTCAGGTACCTGAGATATCTCTTGATGGCGATAGGGTGTGGAACGCCATATGAAAAGTGGTCATACAGCTGTTGCACGGTGACAAGGTTGCAGGGATATTTGGAACTTTTAAGGTCCAGGTATTGATTGGTATATTCTCCGACGAATTTTTCATTTGTCAATAATGCCAGCTTGTAACTATTAATCGTGTAGGACGGGTCGAATTTGAGCAGGTCATTAAAGGCAGCCTCATAACTTATGGCTGCTGAAATATCTTTGCCAAGCAGGTAAGTAGTTTCCATCGAATCATGGATATAACAATTGCTTGACTGGGTGCCGGGAGGTAAAAAGAACCTGACCTTTGTGCCGGCATATTTTTCACCCCTTATTCTTTTATCATTGGTAAGGTCGTAGGCCAGGGGAGCATATTTGTTGGGATTGTAGTTCAGCCATTCAATATGTCTTGGGTTTGGGGAACTGGCTACCTCGAATTTTGAAGAAGTCTGTCCATCAAGATCAAAGTTCTTGGGATACCTGAGGCTCACATAATTCACGGCATGCGATTGGTAAGGTACACCGGAGATAAACTGTCCGTCAAATCGCACGTAGGTATTGTTGCTTCCCACCGAGGATCTGCTGATATTCATGGTCCTCGAGATGATATCATAACCGTCAAACCTGGCAGTGTCGATTTGGCTGAATGTATTATTGTCGGTGCTGATATAGACCTTTAGTGAGTGGTCAAGAGGGTTCGTCCTGTTGTCACTGTTTCCAACAGTGGTATAGGAAAGCACCGGGAGTGGGCCAGAACTGCTCAGGAACCGCGATTCAACTATTGTATTGAAATTGTTATAATTAGTGCCGCTTCCAAAAAAAGTACCGCAGAAACCCTCAGCCTTCAGATATTCCGGGTTTGTGGCTTCACTGGTCTGAATGTCCAGGCCTTTGCCATAATTGTATTCCGAAATGAACGAAACTGTGGATTCATGCATGAAAAATGGCAATTCAGCATATGCACCCCAATTCGTATAGCTGTAGTTTTGAATATGCCTTACGGGCTGTGCAGAGGAGGAAGGTAAAAAAGTAAGGTAATAACAACTGCTGTCAGTGACCATGCTGACTTTGTCGTTTGCCTGCATTGAAGGTGAATTGTATAATTCCTTGTCAAGGGAACCATCATTCAGCTGTGCGTAAAATTCAATAAAGTCATTGACATTAAAAATATTGTCATTCTCGCCGGCAACATATATCGGGATTTCCTTTCCCTGATAATACATTTGCCATTTTTTCGGATTGATGGTGGACAAGTCCAGCTTCATCTCGATAGCTGCAGGGATCAGGGAAGTATAGTCTATCCTGAATATGCCCGGCTTACCAATCCTGATCTTAAAATATTTCTGGTCATTCTTGATCCATTCATTCCCATAACTCTGGGCACTGAGCGAGGATAACAGAAATATAAAAAAACCTGCTAGGAGAATTCTTTTCATGTGTATTTTTTGTGTATACTACAAAAATAATGCAAATTGCGTCAATTTTTAAAATTAATTTATGTCAAAACCTCATTCCAAAGCCTTGTTTCTAGTACCTTTACCGATATCCGGAGCAGATGTCAATTGGAGTATACCTTTACATGTCATAAATCAAATTGTTAAAATACAGTGCTTTATAGTTGAAAATGCAAAAACGGCCCGACATTTCCTTAAACAATTGAATCCTGGTGTGAATTACCAGGAAATACAGATATTGGAGCTAGATAAGCACGATATCAATTCGCAATTAAAGGAGATAAGGGAATTATTGAATCAAAATGACTTGGTAGGGCTGATGTCAGAAGCCGGTTTGCCTTGTATTGCGGATCCCGGTAACCATATAGTGAAAATGGCGCATGAAATGGATATAAGGGTGCAACCCTTAAGTGGCCCATCTTCTATTGTGCTGGCCCTGATTGCAAGCGGACTGAATGGACAGCAATTCAAGTTCAACGGTTATTTGCCGGTCAAACCTGATGAAAGGAGACAAGCAATCTTAAGCCTGGAAAAAGAGGCCGCGAAGACCACCCAGTTATTTATTGAAGCGCCCTACAGGAATGACAAAATGTTATCAGAGCTTATACAGACACTGAATGCAGGTTCAAGATTGTTGCTGGCTATAGATATCACAGGTGAAAATGAAAAAATTATATGCAGGACCATCAGTTGGTGGAAGACCCGGCAGTTTGAAATCGGGAAGGTCCCATGCCTTTTCGGGATAGGGGTTTAGGAGATATTTCCGGGTATTGTCTTTCGTTTCCTGAAGAGGAAAATGGATGTCAAAATGAAAATGTTGACTGAAATCATGCTGACTATAAGACCCTGATTTAAATCATGGTTTTTATACGCGAGGTTTAATTTTCCACTTGCATTCTTTACATGGATAAGTCCGTTCTTATTTTCAAGATTTCCATGGCCTGACAAATGCCAGTTTTCGCTGTGTCTTATATTGACATACACCTCGGTATCACTTGAATTTATTGTGATATTGTGCGGGGTAAATGTCAACAGTTCCCCACCTTTGACAAAGGTATTCATGGAATCTGTTACCTTGCTTAAAAACAGGGGTTCATAACTATTCTGTAGCAGGTAGTTGTTCCTGATAAGAATAAACTGGCTTTGTTTTTCACTTTCATTCATCCGGATTGGTTTGATATCCCGGTTTAAATCCTGCCTGAACGACTCGAGTCGCGGGCTCCCAATGATTTTTTTGGAGATGGCATTATAACTTAAAGTTTGTGTTAATACAGTATATATTAATACGATATATATGAATTGTTTATCTGTTATATTGTTAATTGATTTTAGGAATGCAACCGAAAGAATAAAAACGATCAATATGCCAAAACGGTAGGGTGACCTTAAACTCGTGAAAACGGGTATATAATGATTGAGGATATACCAGGGATTAAAATAGGCAGGCATATTACCAATGCTCAACCAGAAGATAAAAAGACATAAAACCAGCCATTTTTTGCCATTGTTTACATGCTTGAAATAATAAAGTGTGATACCAGCCATTACAAGACTGAAACCCATTGCAAATTCATGCCAGCCGTGATAGGTCCGGGTATCCGTTTCAATGTCACCCAGGGCCTGCAACCATATCAGGAGATTGATGCCGGTTTCATCATTGGCCAGTCTTGGCATATCATTCCAGAATTGCATGGCAGGCCATATTTTCCAAAAGGCAAGACCAAGACTCAATAAAATAATGCTTCCAAAAAGCAGTATGGGTTTTAACCTGGTTTTTTCAATCCAGATCAATCCGATACTCCATAAAAATATCAGTAGCACACTTGCAATAAAAACAAAAGGGGCGCCTCCTATAATGGTCTGGCAAAGGATCAGGACAGCCCATAAAAAATCCGTGAATTTTTCGCCGGACCTTAATCGGTTTAAAAAGTACATCAGCCAGGGTAGCAGGTAAAAATAAAGGGTATTGCTGTGTCCTGCCTGGAAAATATGACGGCTGAAATAAGCGCAGCCACAAAAGATGAGGCTCATGCACAAAGCCACAAATTTGTCTTGTGTCAGACTGCTGAATAATTTATAGGCTCCCCAGCATCCAATGATAATGGCCAGAAGTATAGAAAGTTTATAGCCGTAAAATGTGCCGAACAAGAGTACAGGAATAAAGAAAATACTGGCATGGGTCGCCTGTGGATTGGCATCCAAATCACTTCCAAAAGAACAATAGGGATTGAATGAAGGCCATTGGCCATATTCAACAATGCTTTTACGCGCTACCTCGAATGTTGAATAAGTGAGGTCCCAGTCATCAGTGCCATAAAAGCCCCAGTTCCTTGGTAACCACAAATTGGAAATGAACAGGGTCCATGTGATAAATACGAACCATAAGCCGGTGTTTGATAGAAAAAAATGCTTTAGTTTATCTTTCATCAATCTCGGTTTATTAAAAAGGGGCCTTTCGCCCCTTATTATTACTTAAGTTTAAAAGCTTTTTTGACCTTATCAACATAATCCAGCTTTTCCCAGGTAAACAACTCAACCTTCATGGTCTTTGTCTTGCCTTCAGGAGTTCTGAATGTCTTGGTAACGATTTCGTTCTCTCTTCCCATGTGCCCGTAAGCAGCAGTTTCACTGTAGATAGGGTTCCTTAATTTCAACCTTTGTTCGATAAAATATGGACGCATGTCAAAAAGGTTTTCTACTATCTTTCCAATTTCACCATCCTTCATTTTCACTTTGGCTGTACCATAGGTGTTCACATTGATACTGGTGGGTTGAGCAACGCCAATGGCGTAACTTACCTGAACCAATACTTCCTTGCACAAACCAGCAGCTACCAGGTTCTTAGCGATATGCCTGGTGGCATAAGCAGCACTCCTGTCCACCTTGCTTGGATCCTTACCGCTGAATGCACCGCCTCCGTGAGCACCTTTTCCACCATAAGTGTCTACAATAATCTTTCTGCCAGTCAATCCGGTATCACCATGTGGTCCGCCGATTACAAACTTACCTGTTGGATTGATGTGGTACTTGATCTTGTTATTAAACAGACCTTTATATTTTGGATACTTGGCTTTTACCCTCGGTATCAGTATTTCTATAATGTCTTTCTTGATCTTGGCAAGCATTTTTGGTTCCTTGTCAAAATCATCGTGCTGTGTTGAAACCACAATGGCATCAATCCTCACAGGTTCGTTGTCATCGCTGTATTCAAGTGTTACCTGGCTCTTGGCATCAGGCCTTAGGTACTTGATAGCCTTGTTCTCTCTCCTGAGGACTGCCAGTTCTAAAAGTATCTTATGTGCAAGGTCAAGAGCAAGCGGCATATAATTATCAGTCTCGCTCGTTGCATAACCGAACATCATGCCCTGGTCACCTGCTCCCTGTTCTTCTTTTTTCTTTTTATCTACACCCTGGTTGATATCAGAGCTCTGTTCATGTATGGCAGAAAACACCCCGCATGAATTTGCTTCAAACATATATTCGCTTTTGGTATAACCGATTTTCCTGATCACATCCCTTGCAATGGTCTGCACATCAAGATAGGCGGATGACTTGACCTCACCGGCCAATACCACCTGTCCTGTAGTCACCAATGTCTCACAGGCGACCTTGCTTTCAGGGTCAAATGCTAGAAAATTGTCAATTAATGCATCACTGATCTGGTCTGATATCTTATCCGGGTGTCCTTCTGAAACGGATTCTGAGGTAAATAAATATGGCATGTATTCTAAAATTTGGTGCAAAAGTAAGTTTTAATTTCATGCTTACAAAATGATTAATTGGATTTAGTTGCTGGTCAGGAG
>JANWHK010000126.1 GCA_025450395.1 Bacteroidia bacterium | reverse complement strand
CCGGGCATGGAAATAAAGACACAACTTTCAGGCAGCCTGATCTCCAGTTTTACAAGTGGAGAGGGTTTTGTGATGCGTATAAAAGGCAAGGGACGCATTGTGCTGCAGACAAGAAGTTTTGGCGGACTGGCTAAATGGGTCAACAGGAATTTATAAAAAAAAGAGATGCAAATAGAGATACAGATGAAACCGGGATGTTCTGTCGCCAAGGTGAACCTGGCACCCGGAGAGGTATTAACTTCTGAAGGCGGTGCAATGATCGCCATGAGCAATGACGTCAATATCACCACCACGACTTACAAAAAAAACAGCGGGGGAATCATGAAGGGATTAAAACGCATGTTGAGCGGTGAGAATTTTTTCATCAACCATTTCACCGCAGGTGGAAACGGTGGTGAAGTATATCTCGCGCCGACACTGTTGGGTGATATGTTCGTGAAAGAACTGCATGGTGACAAACTGATAGTGCAGGGTGGTTCTTACCTGGCTTCGGAACCTGACATCGAGATCGACTTTAACTGGCAGGGATTAAAATCCATTTTTTCGGGAGAGGGATTATTCTGGCTCAACCTCAATGGCCATGGCAAGGTGATCATCAATTCCTACGGTGTGATATATCCAGTGGAAGTGGATGGAGAATATATTGTGGATACGGGACATATAGTCGCTTTTGAACCGAGCTTGCAATTCAATATCACCAAGGCAGGTGGCAGCTGGATGTCCTCATTTCTCGGTGGAGAGGGTTTTGTCTGCCGCTTTACAGGCAAAGGCACATTGTGGTGTCAGTCGCACAATCCTGGCAGTTTTGGTGGTTCCATAGGCCCAAGTTTAAAACCTATGTAAATTAAGGAATAAAAATAATGGAAAAATTCGAATACAATATAGAACACAAGCCGGATTATAGTTTCCTGACCGTTCAGATCCCCGCAGGCAAGACGCTGAAAGTGGAGGCTTCTGCGATGGCGACCATGGATACCAATATACAGATGAAAACAAAGTTCAAAGGTGGACTGGGACGTTTCATTACCGGTGAATCCATTTTCATCAATGAATTTACCGCCCAGAACGGAGCGGGTGAAATGACCATTGCACCGGCAGCTCCGGGAGACATGGATCACCTTTACCTGAACAACGAAACCGTGTACCTGCAGAACAGCGCTTTTGTCGCCTCTGATCCGGGTATCAAAATAGAGACCAAATGGCAGGGACTGACCAAGGGTTTTTTTTCAGGTGAAAATTTATTCCTGATAAAAGTTTCCGGAACGGGTGACCTCTGGTTTAACAGTTATGGAGGTATTATGGCCATTGATGTCAAGGACGGCTATGTAGTGGACACCGGGCATATCGTTGCATTCACTGAAGGACTGGAGTACAAGGTCTCAAGAATTGGTGGTTACAAGTCACTGTTTTTATCCGGTGAAGGGTTTGTCTGCAGATTTTCAGGACAAGGCCGTGTGTGGATACAGACGCGCAAGATACAACCGCTGCTGGCCTTCCTCAATCCATTCAGGCCAAGGAAAAGTAGTAGTTAAAAAATATTACACCATGCGTTTTACCCTTTTATCATTCATCCAGGGGCCTGAATAAAAACGGCCATCCCTGAACCAGAATTTGCCATTGCCGTGCCGGAGACCGGCTTTCCATTGACCGGCATAAATATCACCATCTGCAAATTTATAGATTCCAAATCCTTCAGGTTTGCCGCGTTTCATGGACCCTCTGTAAGATGACACTTCTTTTTTGCGATGGTACCAGGTCAGGAGTCCTTCACCGTTTGCATAACCTTCCCTGGAATCGCCCGACCAATGGGCGGTCTCATCCTTACCAGGGACCGGATTCCATATCAGAATACCGTTGATATCATTGATATATCCTGAAACCATATTGTTATTTTAAACCCTAAAACATTCAAAACCGCTGAAGCAGTCAGCTTGATGTCTATATAACCTTAAGTATTTAACGGCAAAAAAAGCCGTTTATTGTCCTTCATCCGAGCGGTATGCCAATACCTTGAGAATCCTTGAATTGATGGCATTATAATAAAATACCTCACTATTGAGTGCCGTTCTTATAATGGCATTGGAGGCTTCCTCTCTAACCACCTGGAGTACGATCAGCGAAAGAACAGTAATGATGATGGCGAGTCCCCATATATTAAAAGCAAACAACACCACAGCGCCAATAATTGACAGCATGATGATGGTATTGAAGGTATCAATGCTCAAACGCGAACGCTTGAAAGCGATGGATGTCTTTAAAAGTTCATGTCCCCTTTGAATATCGACCCATGTTTTGATGAGGTGTTTGTTGTTCTGTTCAACAAAATCCTGCCAGATTAAATGTACTTCCTTCATACTGCCGGTTTTTGTTTTTTTGATATTGTTGCTGGAAATCGTCACCAAGTTATCCGGTAACAATCCGGAAAAACTTATTTTAGAATTGGAAATAATATTCAGCATGCATTTTTAGGTTTTGCTTTTTTACTTGTTAATCCAAGGAATTTACAGCTCATATTACCCCATACCCACTAAATCCTGGTAGTTGTAAATAATTAATTTAACAATTAATTCAATGTTCTAAAAACAAAAATAGAATATTCCAATCATATTAAAATGCAGGTGTTCAAAACATTGTGATTTTGTTGAAAAGTCATGCAAATTTCCGAAATGGTGGACAAGAAGTGAATAATGAACGTCGTATCAATGCGTATCGGTGCTGGATGTTTTGGGTCACTTTTTATGACGATACAATCCTGATACCATCCGGGTGCAGCGTCACCAGTTTTTGTTTATACAACAGGCCCAGTGCTTTCTTGAATGTTTTCTTGCTCATTCCCAGCATGTCTTTTATTTCTTCCGGATCACTGTTGTCATTCAAGGTGATAAAACCATTGCACTTGTTCAGTTTATCGATAATTTTTTGCGCATTAGGTTCTATATTGGCGTACCCGGGTTTCTCAATCGAAATATCCAGCTTATGGTCTTCCCTTATCTTTTTAACATATCCTTTCAGGCGTTCCCCCAAAGACAGCTTGCGAAAAATCTCATCGTGATAGATCAATCCCAAATGTTTGCCATTGACTATTGCATTCATCCCAAGATCCGTGGCATCCCCGATGATCAGGTCCACCTCATCGCCTTCATCCACAGTCAACACCTCATTATCCAGGAATTTCCTGATTTTCTGTGAAGCCACCAGGCGGCCGGTAGATTCATCCTCATACATAAACACAAGGTAGGACTTGCCGGGTTTTATTTTATAAAGCTGCTCCTTAAAAGGCACAAACAGGTCTTTTTCCAGGCCCCAATCGAGAAAAGCCCCGATCTTGCTGACATCCTTTGCCTCGAGCAAGGCAAATTCATGAAGTGTAATATAAGGCCTGATGGTAGTGGCAACAATACGTTCATCAAAATCAAGATAGACAAACACCTCGAGCGTATCCCCTATTGCAAAATCCCGCGGGACATATTTATTCGGCAACAAGACCTCATGACCTTCCGCATCCCCTAAAAAAAGTCCGGGAGGGGTGTGCCTTAATATCTCCAAAGTCTGGTATTGGCCTATCTTCAACATAAGGGCGCAAAGATACGTATATAAGAGGAAATAAACCGCGAAAATCCTTAGCTAAAGCATGAAGTCAAGGTCGGATTTTACAGGTATCAGCAGTTGGAAAAGGGTCGGATTGTTTGAAAACAAGAATAATTTATCCCCGAAATCCATCAGTTTAAGTTTGGAATATCGGTAATCTTTTTTTATTTTTGTGGAGTGATAAAACGTCTTTATGATATAAGGATTGACAAAATGCTTAAGCAGTTTCCTGTTGTATGCCTTTTAGGGCCAAGGCAATCAGGCAAGACGACTGCGGCTAAACTGTATGCAAAAAAAAGCAAAAAGCCGGTATTATACCTGGACATGGAAAGCCAGTCGGACCTGCGCAAGATCGAAGACCCCGAATTATTCCTGAAGCAACATACAGACCACCTGGTGATCATCGACGAAGTGCAGTTCAAGCCTGAATTATTCCCCCTGTTGCGCCACCTGGTGGACGATTACAGGAAACCGGGGCGTTTCCTCCTGCTGGGCTCTGCCAGCCCTGAACTCGTCAAGAATGCCTCCGAGTCCCTGGCGGGCAGGGTGTATTATATTGATACATTTCCCTTTAACATTTCTGAGCTGAAACCCTTAAAGAATACCGTGCAAAAACATTGGTTCAGGGGCGGTTTCCCGGATGCCTGGCTGGCCAGGACGGATCTTGCCTGGCTGCACTGGATGGATGGTTATGCACGCACATTTATAGAACGCGACCTTAACAAACTTTTTGGCGTCACATTCTCCACGCAACTGATGTACAAGATATGGCGCATGATAGCCCACCAGCAGGGTGGCATCTGGAATGCCCAATCATTCGCCAAGGGCCTGGAAGTAAGTCCCACCACCATCAACCGTTATATCGATTACCTGGAAGGCGCATTCATGATACGCAAGTTGCAGCCATTTCATGTCAATACAAGGAAACGCCTGCTGAAAACCCCCAAGATCTATTTCAGGGACAGCGGCCTTTTGCATTACCTGATGGACATCCCGAATACCAGGTACCTCCAGTACCATCCCATCATTGGCAGCTCATGGGAAGGATATGTAGTAGAACAGATCTGCGAGTTATTGCACCAGCGCATTGTTCCTTATTATTACCGCACCCATGATGGCAGCGAAATGGACCTGATACTGGTGAAGGGACTTGCTGCTGTTGCCTGTATAGAAATAAAGTACACCCTGTCACCCACTATCAGCAAGGGACTCAGGGAAAGCATGAAAGACCTTGATTGCAAAAATAATTTCATCATCACCCCATCCGCTACGGATTATTACAAGGCTGAAAAAAACCTTGTCATATGTGGACTCCAGCCATTTATCGACAAGGTATTGCCCAAATTATTAAAATAATACCAGTACTAATCATATTTTAATCCAATATGCATTGGTTTAAAATATGATAGAACGGCATTAACCAATCTAAAATCCAAAATAGCCTTTGGCATATTTTGGATTAAGTATTGGTATAATTATCCCCGTAAATCATCAGTTAAACTGATGGATATCGGTAATCATTTATCCATAGTAAATTGATATACAACATATAACATAAAAAGTACATTGCAAATTTTATATGTAATTACCCGCATTATCCATCCCCGGCGTCACTTGGCATCCGCCTCAGGCGGATTAAGTATTGATAAATTAATAATCGAACTTCTTAACGGAACAGTTCAGCCTGAGGCCCAGGCTGTAAAACATGTTGGAAGAAGTCCCGAATGACCTGTAATTGATGCGCGCATCTATGAACAGGTTGTGTTTGAACATGTAACTCAGCATCAACTCCCCTATCAACAGGTCCTGTGCCTTGCCCATGAACATGACGGAGTTGAATTCCGTCGCCCTGGTATCGTAACTTCTCAGGATATTGCTTCCGTAATTCCTGCCGGTCAGGGCACTGTCCCTGCCTGTCTTGGCATATATCAATGTCGCCTGGATAAACCATTTATAGGCAGGCTTGTATTTGATCTCGAGAACGGTCTCGCTGAAATTGGCTCCCAATGGATGCGCAAGCGGCTGGTTAAAATGGCTGTAACTCTGGGTGGGCCGTTTATGACTATAGGTATATGGTCTGCACCGGTTGTATTCCAGCAGCATGTCCAATCGCTTGACACCAAACAGGTCGAACGCGCGACCACCCACCTGGTAGGCATATTTATTCGCCCACCAATTCGGCTGCGACTTGATCAGGTTCAGGTTAAATTCATCCAGCAGGAACTGTCCGTACAACATATACCGTTCGAGGAAGGTCCAGTTCAGGTCAAGCGCCATCAGGCTGTTATCCCTGCTGCCGAGATTGGATTCAATTGAGCGATAGAAGATAATGGGATTTAAAT